>JAJZTU010000137.1 GCA_021848765.1 Bacillota bacterium | reverse complement strand
ACAGGTTGATGCCCAGTTTGGGCAAGGCAAAATAGGTAAAAAAGATAAGCAGTATCAAAGGACTGTTGCGCAGGGTATGGATATAGAGATACGCCGGAGCGCTGAAAAGCCGCCAACCGGAAATGCGCAGCAATGCCAGCAAAATGCCCAACACCAGGCTCAAGGCAATACTGATAGCCGCCAGTCCCAAGGTCCAACCCAGACCTGAAGCAAGGAATCTAAGATTGTTGATATCAAAAAAGGGCTGCCAGTTGGTGAGATTCATGGCCTCCACCTCCCGTTAATGATAACCTCGGGCCACCAGGTGTTCCAAATACTCCACCAAAGCGCTCAAGGGAATGGTCAAAGTCAAATAAAGCAGTGCAGCAAAAATATAAACTTCAAAGACGATAAAAGTTTCCGCTGAAACTAAATTGGCTTTGTACATTAAGTCCGCTACCGCAATAGTACTGAGGATAGCAGAGTTTTTCACCAAATTGACTATCTGGTTGCCTAATGGGGGCAAAGCTACGTGCAAAGCTTGAGGTAAGATAATATGCCGCATGGTTTGCAAATAACTGAAGCCTTGGGACCGGGCTGCTTCCCACTGGCCTTTGGTGATGGATTGAATCCCGGCGCGAAAGACCTCAGCAATATAGGCTCCGGTGTAAATGCCCAGCCCTAAAGTGCCACAGGTAAACTCGGACAAGCTCACACCCAGCGAAGGCAATCCTTGATAAAAGAAGAAGACCTGAATAACCAAAGGGGTGTTTTGCAAAAATTCCACATACCATTTGCCAATAAACTGGGTCACCGGATTATCTGCTACCTGTAGGATAGCCACTACCACCCCAATGGCCAACGCCATAACCAAGGCTAACAAGGATATTTCCAGCGTAATGGCCAGTCCGGAAAAGAACTGATCCGACCGCTGCCAAACATCCAGCCAGTTCGTCATATTGTAAATCCCTCCCCGGTTAAAAGAAAAACAAGATTAAAGGACCCTCCCGGAAGAGAGGGTCCACACTCCTTACTTGGGGGGTTCCTCCTTAAACCATTTCTTATACAGTTCGGCATAGGTGCCATTGGTCTTGATTTCCTGCAGCCAGTCATTGATAAATTTCACCCATTCCTCATGGCCTTTTGAGAAACCTAAGCCATAGGGTTCAGAGGTAAACAGGCCGCCCACCAGTTCGGTATTGGGATCCTTTTGGGTAAAGCCTATTAAAATGGAATTGTCCGTGGTCATGGCATCAGCCCGGTCGTTTTGCAAGGCCAAAAAAGCCTCAGGATAGGTGGGGAACTCCAGCACTTGGGCTTCTGGAGCCTTGGCCCGAATGTTTTTGGCACTGGTGGAACCCTGAACAGTAGTCACTTTTTTGCCCTTTAAATCAGTTACTGACTTAATAGGACTGCCTTTTTTTACCAGCAAGGATTGCCCCGCATTAAAATACACATCTGAAAAATCAATTTGCTTTTTTCGCTCTTCAGTGATGGTCATGGTCCCGGCGACAATATCCACCCGGCCGTTTTGCAGCATGGGAATGCGAGTCTTGGATTCCACCTTAACGAATTCCACCTTTTCGGGGTCATTAAACAGCTTTTTGGCCAGTTCCCGCATTAAGTCGATTTCAAAGCCTTCCACCTGGTTGGTTTGAGTGTTGAGCATCCCGAACAGGGGCACATCGTACTTCACCCCGGCAATTAGTTTGCCCCGCTGTTTAATGTTCTCCAGCATTTTAGCTTCCGTAGCGGCGGGCTTGTTTTCTTCCGCCTTCTTTTCCCCGCCGCCACCGCAACCGGACAACAGGCCCAGGGTCAACACCCCGGCCAGGACGGCTGCCATCATTTTTTTCAACTTCATTACTATCATCCTCCCTTTTTTGTTAGAGTATTTTGCTCAAGAAGAGCCTGGTCCGCTCTTCTTTGGGCTCCTTGAAGAAATGCTCAGGCGTGCCCTCTTCGATAATGCGGCCTTCATCCATGAAGATCACCCGGTCAGCCACTTCCCGGGCAAAGCCCATTTCATGGGTAACCACCACCATGGTCATCCCCTCTTTAACCAGGGATTTCATCACATCCAGTACCTCATTGACCATTTCCGGATCCAAAGCCGAGGTGGGCTCGTCAAACAACATAATCTTAGGTTTCATGGTCAAGCCCCGGGCAATGGCCACCCGCTGTTGCTGACCCCCTGACAACTGGCTGGGATAAGCATCCGCCTTCTCAGCAATCCCCACTTTTTGCAAATAGAAACGGGCAATTTTCTCCCCCTCCGCCGGGTCCATCTTCTTGACTTTGACGGGAGCCAAAGTGATATTTTCCAGCACCGTCTTGTGGGGATAGAGGTTAAAATGCTGAAAGACCATGCCGATTTCCTGCCGTAAAAGGTTGATGTTAACCTTGGGCTCATCCAAATGAAATCCGTCCACCACCAGTCCGCCGGATGAGATTTTTTCCAACTGGTTGATACAGCGCAGCATGGTGCTTTTGCCTGAACCGGAGGGCCCGATGACTACCACCACCTCTCCTTCTTTGATTTCCAAATTGATGTCCCGGAGCACATGATGTTGGCCAAAATATTTATTGACATTGCAAAATTTAATCACTGCCCTCACCTCTCTTTCCATCATGGGCGCTGTCAGACAAAAACCTACAAAAAATAACCAGAGCCTACATTGTATACTCTGGTTAATCGAGATTAATTTCATTATAAAGAGCAGTGATAAATTTTTTTAAATTGATTTTGCCTTTTTGTCCCCGCATCTTGGCCCGCACCTCATTGAAATCAAAAAAGCAGGGGGCATAGTGTTCGAAAATGGGATGGTGATCTGTTCCTGTGCCACAGTTCTACCTCCTGCTTAAAAAGGAATTTCCATACTGAACTGTACCCCTGCCCCAGACTTGCTGGTCAACTGCACCCTACCCCCTAAATGTTCTACCATATCCTTGACCTGAGTCAAACCGATGCCGGTTGACGGCTGCCCTTCCGAGGTAAATTTGGTGGTAAAGCCCGGTTCAAAAATCAAATCCCAATCTTCAGGCAATATCCCCGGTCCATTATCCTGCACGCTCAGTCCCAATCTTCCCCCCGCCAACCAGGCCCGCAGCACCACTTCCCCTTTTTCTTCCAGGGCTTCCACCGCATTTTGCACTAAGTTGTTGAGAATGGACACCAAAGGATAAATGCGGTCAGTAACATATTGCCCTTCCACTTCAACCTTGATGCTAACGGTTTTGCCCAGGCTTTCCGCATAGGAGCGATTGGCAGCGGCCACCAATTCCAAAATCTCCTCTACCGTCAAAACCTCAGCCAACGGCTCCTCAGCCAACAACTTATTAAGTCCTTCCTCTAACCGTTTTAAATCTTTTTTAATTTCATGAACTTCCTTGGCTACATCCAAGGCCATAGCAGCCAAAGAATCAGGAATAGGTTTGCGCCCCTTCAGTTTCTGGTATAACTCATGACTGCGGGCCATCACCGTTTCTACTTGGGCCATGGATTTGCGCAGGAAAAAGGTCTCCATGTGCAGGTTGGACCCAACCAACAAGCGGCGAGCCAACTGCTCCTCCTCCATCTCCCTGGCGGTCCGGTATCTTTCCTGCAAGAGAATATCAGCCAACAACACTACCGCCAACCCCCGCAGCAAGGCTACCACCAGCAGGGTCCACAGCCTCCCCGGAGTGAGATATTCCAAATTGAATCCGGTGCGCACCAGCATCTCAATCAGGTTGGCTCCCCCATCAGCCAGCACTACCAGTACACCTATCTGCAGGGGCTGATCCCTTTTTTCCCACCAGCGTACACTATACAAGAAGAAGACCAAAGTAAGATAATAGGCTAAAGCGGGGCTGTGAGCTAAGAAACTGGACTGCGCGCTCTGGTTACGGTACGCCACATCCAGCCCGACCCGCCAGCCTACAGTCATCAAGCCCACCACCAAACCGGTCCTGCGCAAAGGCAGTTGCAGCCAAAACAACAGGCTGAACAGGAAAAACATGCTCCCCAGCCCAAAGCGGAAAGCGCTGCCGAAGGGCGTGATTTTCACTTCTCCCAAGAGAGCGGTACCAAATGCTACAAAGGCGAGTATAGGCCACTTCCACGTTCGTTTTGTCATGGATACCGTTTTTCACCTCTCTTTTGAGGTAATTACTGCTACTAAAATAGAGTAGGGAAACCACTTTTAAGATGGCTCCCCTCATCAAACCAAACGAACCCTACTAGAAAAAGGCCTCATCCATTTAAGACCTTCTTTTTTGTGCTTTTACTTCAGCTACCGGTCGCGCCGGCGCAGGAAAGCGGGAATTTCAATATCGTCACTGGTGTTAAACTGCTTGATTTCCATCTCTTTGCCCCTGGAATCCTGTTTCTCCCGGGGAGCGTCAAATCCGGTGGCAATTACGGTGACCCGTACTTCCTCACCCAGTTTCTCATCAATCACCGCACCAAAAATAATGTTAGCTTCGGGGTCAGCGGCCTGGGAAATGATCTCCGCTGCTTCATTGACTTCAAAGAGGCCCAGGTTGGCGCCACCGGTGATATTTAACAGCACACCCTTAGCGCCTTCAATTGAGGTTTCCAAAAGTGGACTGGAAATCGCTAAGCGGGCAGCTTCCGAGGCACGATTCTCCCCTCCGGCAGTCCCGATACCCATCAGGGCTGAACCGGTTTCAAACATAATGGTCTTCACATCGGCGAAGTCCAGGTTAATCAGGCCGGGTACCGCAATGAGGTCGGAAATACCCTGGACCCCCTGGCGGAGTACATCATCGGCGATCCGGAAGGCATCCACTATAGATGTATTCTTGTCAATAACCTGCAGCAGGCGGTCATTAGGAATGGTAATCAGGGTATCCACCCTGGCTTTTAAATTGACAATGCCCCGTTCTGCCTGGCTGTGCCTTCTTTTTCCCTCGAAGGTGAAGGGCTTGGTGACAACCCCTACGGTCAGGGCTCCAACTTCCTTAGCCACTTCTGCAACAATAGGGGCTGCTCCGGTCCCTGTCCCGCCGCCCATACCGGCAGTAACAAACACCATATCCGCACCCCGCAGGGCTTGGATGAGTTCATCCCGGCTTTCTTCGGCGGCTTTTTCCCCAATATCCGGGTTGGCGCCGGCGCCCAGACCCTTGGTCAACTTGGCCCCGATTTGAATCTTGTGCGGGGCCTGAGACAAGAATAATGCCTGGGCATCGGTATTAACTGCAATGAATTCTACACCTTTCAGCCCGGCAGCAATCATTCTGTTTACGGCGTTATTCCCCCCGCCGCCAACACCAATAACCTTTATATTTGCAAGCTGCTCCAAATCCATGTCAAATTCCAGCATTAAATTATCCTCCTTGCTTTGTTCTACCTCTTATCTATCTAGTGGTAACCACTGAGCGAAAATATTGTCGAAATCTACCCGAACTTTCCACGGACGGGATAGCGTTATGTACACATCAAAAATATTCAACATAGATTCGCTTTTCCCTTTTTTGTACAGGCCTTTTTTTCTATTTTTTTAATAAGTGCCTCCTGATGATAGCCAGGTTCTGGAAAAGCCTGACCCCAAAGGCGAAAAGGGCTGCCGTATAGAGTTCCACGCCTAATCTTTCCCCTAAGTAGGCCAGCACAGCGGCCAGGAGGGTATTGCTGAAAAAACCGGTAATAAATACCCTATTGTCGAAATTGTCCTCTAAGCCGGCCCGCATGCCCCCGAAGACGGAGTCCAAAGCAGCCAAAACGGCCACAGACATGTAGCGGGCATAGGCAGTGGGCAAGGCCATGGGAGCGCTCCAGCCTATGGCCAGGCCAATTACCAGACCAAGTAAGGGCAACCACATAGTGCGTCAATCCTTTCGTTTAGCATCCTAATGTATATTGTCATTAGCTTTATTATTATTAGCAGTTTGACCTGCCTTAGCTTTCGATTCGGGAGTATCCAGAAACTTGATTACCGGTTTACCTGCATAGGTGATGTCGATATACTCAACTTTCCGGCCGTAGCTGTTCTTAAGCGCTTCCCGCATCAGAGCGAGCTTTTCTTCTATGCGCTCACTTGCCCCTAAGCGCACTTCAGTTCCGCCCAGGGTATAGATGACAATTCCCAGGGGATCCGCCCCGTTGACCTCAGAGAGGTTGGCCAACTGGTTTTGATCCATTTTCTGCACAAATTTTAAAGCGGCTGCCAGGCCGTCACCGGCAATTTGCTTACCAGGAGTTAGGTTACCCAATCTAATCCCGGTTATGATAGGTAAATTAGCTTTGCTGAAATCTTTTACCCGGGTAAGGTAGTACCCTTCAGCATCCACCGCCAGATACTCCCCTTGCGCTGGCAAGAGGGCCACGGCCTTCCGTTCCTCTACCTGGATTAAGATGGCGCCGGGATAGTCGCGTTTGACCTTAACCTGCTTAACCAATGGGTTCATGGCTACCCGCTCCTGTACCTCTTTAAGGTTAAGCTTAAAGGTGTTAATCCCCGGATTAATGCCGGAAAGGCGTTGAATCTCATCCACCTTCAGGGCTTGGGCCCCTTCAACCAGGACATCCTTAACGGAAAACAACGGCGACTGGAGCAGTACATAGCCGGCTGCAACCAGCACTACAATAAAAAAAAGACTCTGCCATATATTAAGCCGGCTTCCCCGCCCTCTTGGAGAAGACCGCTTCTTGCCTTTAGCCACTTTAATACCTCCCGGTCAGTTGGAGTTTTTTATTTGCCCTAACCAGGCTCCGGCCCTGACCTGACGGCCGGTTTAAGCAGAATTTACTCCTTTATTATAGCACGGCTTGTCTAAAAGAACACTAAAAAAAGCAGCCACCTGCTGCCATTCTAATTGGCATATTATTTTGTCAACTAAGCTTGCTTAGCCTCCGTTACACGGGACTTAGTTCTTATTGACCCGCATTATTTTGGCTCCCACACCCCGGTACTTGGCTTCCAGTCTTTCATAGCCCCGGTCAATGTGATGAATATTTTCCACAACCGTAACATCTTCGGCTGCCAGTCCGGCCAGAACCATGGCTGCCCCGGCCCTGAGGTCGGTAGCCTCTACAAAGGCCCCGCTCAGCTTGGGTACACCTTTGATTATTGCCGCCCTGCCTTCCAGCTTGATATCCGCGCCCATGCGCCTGAGTTCCGCAATCTGTTTGAACCTGTTTTCAAAAATGCTCTCCGAAACCACACTGGTACCTTGTGCTATAGTCATCAGGGCCATCATTTGCGCCTGCATATCGGTGGGGAAACCCGGGTAGGGCATGGTCTTCAGGTCAACCGCTTTGATTATCCCGTTACCTACCACCCTTATCCAGTCATCACCGTCGATTATGGTAATACCTGCCTCTTTGAGCTTTGCCACCACCGGTTCGACGTGCTCAGGAATTATATTGGTAATGGTGATATCTCCGTTGGTTATGGCTGCAGCCAGCATATGGGTCCCTGCTTCTATACGGTCCGGGATCACCATGTGTTCGACAGGGCCCAGTCCGGTCACACCCTGGATTTTGATAGCATCTGTCCCTGCTCCTTTAATATTTGCCCCCATACCGTTGAGGAAGTTTTGCAGGTCAACGATTTCCGGTTCTTTTGCTGCATTGCGGATAACGGTCTGTCCCCGGGCCAGCGCTGCAGCCATCATCAGGTTTTCAGTGGCGCCCACGCTGGGAAAATCCAGGTGAATCTCCGCACCGGTCAATTTCTCGCACTCTGCCACAATGTAACCATACCGCTCGGTGATTTTGGCTCCCAAAGCCCTAAAACCTTTCAAGTGGAGGTCCATAGGCCTGGAACCAATGGCACAACCGCCGGGATGACTCACCCGGACGTAACCAAACCTGCTCAACAGGGGCCCCATGATCAGGTTGGAAGCCCGCATTTTACGCATCAGTTCCTCAGTTACCTCCAAGGGTTTTACCTGGCCGGAATCAATAGTTACCCTGTCCTGGTCCCGCTGCACCTTGGCTCCCAGGTATTCTAAAAGATAGAGCATCACCCGCACATCTTCCAACTGAGGAATTTCCGCAAGGTTGCTTTTACTTGATGACAGCAGGCTAGCTGCCATAATAGGCAGGGTGGCATTTTTGGCGCCACTGACCCGAATGGTGCCTTCCAGCCTTTTACCACCCACGATGACGAACTTGTGCATTCCGGTCACCTCCGCTGCTACCCCTCTCCCAAAACATGGACCTCCGGTTCCAGCAGCACATCATAACGTTCCTGTACAATTTGCTGAACCCGTTCCATAAGAGTGAGGACATCCCGGGCCGATGCCCCTCCTGTGTTTACTATGAAATTAGCATGTTTCTCTGAAACCATGGCCCCTCCAAACTTTAGACCTTTAGCGCCAACTTCCTCGATAATTTTTCCTGCAGCTGTGCCGTCAGGATTCCTAAAAACGCTGCCCGCATTAGGCCGGCCCAGTGGCTGAGTATTTTGCCGGTAGTAGAGGTTAGCCATCATCCTCTCCCTAATGGCTTCAGGGTCATCCCGGCTGGCTTTCAGAGCCACTTCCACTACCACCATTCCACTCCCCTGGAGGTTACTCTTCCGGTAGGCAAACCCCAAATCTTCCCGTGGAATCTCCTGCAGGCCCCCTTGGGGGTCAACCACGGTAATCCGGGTTACCAGATTGCTGATCT
>JAJZTU010000136.1 GCA_021848765.1 Bacillota bacterium | reverse complement strand
CGCCATCGGCAAACCGGTATGGGCAGGCCCGGCGGAAGGAAGCGCCATTGGCAACCTTGCCGTTCAGTGGCTGGCGCAAGGAGAGTTCTCCGATATATGGGAAGCTCGGCGGGTCATTCGGGAGTCCTTCCCGGTCTCCGTATATGAGCCGGAACAGCGGGAAAAATGGGAGAATGCTTACGGCTGGTTCCGGAAAGTTATGGGGCTAGTCGAATAACGCTTGGAAGAGGTAGGCTATGCTAGTTGCGGAACGCTACGAGAAAATTGTTCAGCTGGTGAGCGAAAGAGGAAGCATTCGGGTTTCCGAATTAAGCGAGTTGTGTCAGGTCACGGAGGAAACGATAAGACGAGATCTGGATCGCCTGGAGCAGGCTGGACGCTTGCGCCGCACTCACGGCGGAGCAGTCAGCCTCAAGGATCAGCAGCCGGAAATTCCGTATTTTGAACGGGAAATTACCCATGCGGAAGAAAAGAAACGGATTGCGCAGGCAGCCATCAAACTAATTCAACCTAAAAACCGGATTCTTCTGGACGCGAGCACAACCGCTTGGTATATGGCTTCGAACATACCCGACATTCCGCTTACCGTGCTTACTAATTCCCTCAAGGTCGCTATGGAACTAAGCAGCAAGGAGAAGATTGAGGTCATCTCAACTGGGGGCTTGCTTGCACAGAGATCCTTGTCGTTTGTCGGTCCTTTAGCGGAACGGTCGCTGGATGCTTACCACGTGGATATGGTATTTCTTTCCTGCAAAGGTGTTCATATCCAGCGGGGGATCAGCGAATCGAACGAGCTGCAGGCAAGGGTAAAGCAAAAAATGATCGGTATGGCAGATCAGGTCGTTTTGCTGGCCGATTCAAGCAAGTTCGGGGTGCAGGCCTTCACTCGAGTAGCCGATTTAAACCAAGTGGATGCGATCATCACCGATCGCCGCATCTCTCAGGAAACGTTGGACCAATTGGCGGATCGGTCAATATCCGTTACTACGGTATAAGCTTTGGGTCAAACTTATACCAATATTTTTTAACTCTCCGACAAGGGAGAGTTTTTTGTTAATAAAATAAATTGTATTTTTTTTGTTTTACATGCAGGATTTTTTTTATTTTGGCCGAATACAAACATAAAACAACATTAACGAAGATTTTCGGGTGTGTAATTGTACAAGGCAAAGGCTTGGTTAACTCTAGAAAGGAGAGACCAATGTTGTTTGCTAAAGGACCATTAGTATTAAAGGAGGTGAGGCCGAAGGTTGACGGAGGGGAGTTTCCTAGTTGCAGTTTTGTAATTTACGGAGAGGAGGTAAGCCTATTGAGATCGGAATATAAAATTAAGCAAGATATTATAGAAGTTGGTAGGCGAATATATCAAAAAGGTTTTGTGGCTTCGAACGACGGTAATATTACCGTGCGGATTAGTGAAAATGAGGTGCTCACTACCCCAACAGGTGTTAGTAAGGGATTTATGACACCAGAGATGATTCTTAAAGTCGATATGAACGGTAAGGTAATTTCTGGAAAACTTAAGCCATCTTCAGAGGTGAAAATGCACCTGGATGTTTATAGAAACCGTCCTGATGTAAATTCAGTGGTTCATGCCCACCCTCCGGTGGCAACCGGTTTTGCCGTAGCCGGTATTCCCCTGGATAAATACGTTTTACCGGAGATAATTATTGGCCTCGGAACTATACCTCTTGCCAAATACGGCACCCCGTCAACTGACGAAATTCCTAATGCAGTACGGGAATACCTGAACACTAATGACGCGTTTCTGCTGGCAAACCATGGCGCATTGACGGTAGGAACGGATGTGTTCAATACCTATTACAAAATGGAATCGTTGGAGTTGTTTGCCCAAATTAGTCTAACAGCCCGCCAATTGGGCCAGGAACTGGAGTTATCGGGTACACAAGTTGGCAAGCTGCTGGAAATCCGTGAAAAGATGGGGATCAAAGGCAGGCATCCCGGTTGCATGAATTGTGGTAAGTGTACATGTAAAGCTGAAGCAGGCGTTACGTGTAATGGTGCATCGGGAACTACACAAGCCGCCAAACCGGTGGAAATGGATGAAGCTCAACTGGCTCAGCTGATTAGCCAGGTTACAAAAAATGTAATTGCTAAGCTAAACCAGTAACCAGGTGCAAGGAGGAAACGAATGGCAAGCGGCGCACTAGGATTAATCGAGGTAAAGGGACTGGTTGCAGCGCTGGAGGTAGCAGATACTGCGGTAAAAGCTGCCGATGTTACTATCCTGGGCTATGAGTCTACAAAGGGTAGCGGCCTGGTAGTTGTAAAGCTTTCTGGCGAAATAGGAGCTGTGCAGGCAGCAGTTAGCGCTGCCTGTGAGGCAGTATCGCGGTTGACCCCGGTTTTTGCGGCAAAGGTAATTCCCAGACCGCATCAAGAACTAGCTGATACACTCTGAAGAATGATTAACCGGCTCAAAGAACTAAATTAGGAGGCTGAATTTATGAGTGCAATAGGATTAATTGAAACCAAAGGTTTAGTCGCTTCTATCGAGGCCGCTGATGCAATGTTAAAAGCTGCAAATGTTACCCTGGTAGGAACTGAAAAAGTCGGCTCCGGTTTGGTCACTGTTATGGTTCGTGGTGAAGTGGGCGCCGTTAAAGCTGCTACTGAAGCCGGCGCTGCCGCTGCAGAGAGAGTAGGGGAAGTAATCGCCGTGCATGTTATTCCCAGGCCCCATAGCGATGTGGAAAAGATTTTACCTGCCAGTAAAACTGCCAAAGGCAAGGGGGTTGAGTAATCATGGCCGGTGAAGCTTTAGGGATGGTTGAAACCAAAGGACTGGTGGCTGCCATTGAGGCTGCCGATGTGATGTTAAAAGCCGCTAATGTAAACCTGTTAGGATATGAAAAAGTTGGTTCCGGTTTGGTCGCTGTCATGGTACGGGGAGATGTAGGCGCGATCAAGGCAGCAACCGAGGCTGGGGCTGAAGCAGCCCAGCGGGTTGGCGAATTGGTTGCTGTGCATGTAATCCCCAGGCCTCATGGCGATGTGGAAAAGATTTTATCCGGGTTGAAATAGGTCTTTGAAGGAGTGGTAATCGGTGGAGCACGCGAAGTTAATTGAACTGATTACCAGGGAAGTAATTGCACAGCTGAGCGAGCATTCCTTCCCTAGCGGTATGACCAAGGCCAAACTGGTACCGGTGGCAGTTTCGATGCGGCACGTACACCTGGCACAACCGGAGATTGATATCTTGTTCGGTATAGGCCATCGCCTGACCAAGCTGAGGGAATTGTACCAACCTGGGGAATTTGCCGCTGAAGAGGTAGTAACCTTGGTTGGGCCCAAGCTTAGGTCCATTCCCAACGTCCGGGTCTTGGGACCGGTGCGCAAACGTACCCAGGTTGAGGTTTCCCGGACCGATGCGATTATTTTGGGAATTGACGCGCCTGTGCGCCCCTCGGGTCAACTGGCTGGGGTAGAGACAATTACCCTGGTCGGACCAAAAGGCTCTATCACTTTACCGGAAAGCTGCATTGTAGCCAATCGTCATATTCACATAAGTCCCTTAGAAGCGCAACAGTGGGGTCTAACAGACAATGACTTAGTAACGGTAAAGGTATTGAGCGATAAAACCACAATTTTTGGTGACGTGCAGGTACGGGTAGGAGATACTTTTAAGCTAATTATGCATATTGATACCGATGATGCCAATGCGGCTGATGTCCGGTGCGGCACCATGGTAGAAATTGCCGATAAGGAGGGACAGGGATGTTTGTAGGCCTGGTCGTAGGTACGGTGGTGGCTACCAGGAAAAGCCAAGCTTTGGTTGGCAAAAAGTTACTGGTCGTAAAACCGCTTAATTATCCCCAAGAACAATGTCCCTCCTTGGTTGCTGTGGATACGGTGGGCGCCGGTGTAGGTGAAACTGTACTAGTGATAACGGGTAGCGGGGCTAGAACAGCTGTAATTTCGCAGAACGCGCCTGTGGATGCCGCCATCGTGGGAATAGTGGACTCCATGGAGATAGTCGAAAAGGGTTAAACAGATGGAGGAGCTAAGCGATGCAGATTGATGAACAAAGAATTGCTCTCATTGTGGAAAGCGTGTTGAAACAAATTCAGGTAAATCAGCAGGCCGGGAGCAGTGAGCCTGTTAACCGTCCGGGTGTATTTAGTGATATCGATACTGCTGTAAAGGCAGCCGTTAAGGCCCAACAGGAATTGGAAAGACTAAGTTTGGAACAACGGGGAGAATTTATTTCAGCCATCCGGGAAGTAAGCATTGCTAATGCCAAAGAGTGGGCTCGTTTGGCCTGGGAGTCAACAGGTATGGGCCGGGTTGCAGACAAAACAGTTAAAAATATTAATGCTGCCCGCCTTACTCCGGGGATAGAGGATATAAAACCCCTGGCCGGTACTGGTGATGATGGATTAGTGCTGGTAGAGAGGGCTCCCTTTGGGGCAATTGCTTCGATAGAGCCGGCCACCCACCCGGTAGCCTGCCTTATTAACCACGCTATTGCCATGCTGTCGGGGGGAAATTCCATCTTTTTTTTACCCCACCCAAAGGGGTTGAAGTGTGCCATGGCTGTGGTGCAAGCCTTCAACAAAGTTATCATTGAGCGGGGCGGTCCCGCTAATTCGATGGTTGTACTGGATGAGGTAAGGTTGGAAGATGTCTCTAAAGTCGCCAAACACCCCGGCATTAACTTGGTGGTGGCTACAGGGGGCCCGGCGGTAGTGGAAATTGCCCTCTCCAGCGGCAAAAAGGCCATCGCTGCAGGCCCGGGGAATCCGCCGGTAGTGGTTGACGAAACTGCCGACCTGCCTAAGACTGCCCGGGATATAGTTGTGGGAGCGACCTTTGATAACAATATCTTGTGTATAGCGGAAAAAGTAATCATTGCCATAGATAGTATTGCCGACAGGCTTATGGCTGAGCTGCAAAAACAGAACACCTTGCGGTTAACAGGCGGGGACGTAGAAAGGTTAACCCGTTTGGTCACTGTAGAAGGACATATCAACGGTAAGTATGTGGGTAAAGATGCCTCTGTTATCTTAAAGGACCTGGAAATCCAGGCAGCAGAAGATGTCAGGGCCATTGTGATAGAGGTGCCGCCGCAGCACCCGCTGGTAGAATTGGAACAGATGATGCCGGTACTGCCTTTTGTCCGGGTAAATAACTTTGAAGATGCTTTGCAGTTGGCCCTAAAAGTCGAGCATGGTTTTGGGCATACCGCCATGATTCATTCTAACGACATCGACCGGATTACCCGCTATACCCGGGCCATGAACACTACCATCGTGGTTGCAAATGCCCCATCGGCAGCGGGACTGGCAGTAGAAGGTGAAGGGGTCTATTCCCATACCATTGCAAGCCCCACTGGGGAAGGAGTTACCACTGTCCGGACATTCACCCGGGAAAGAAGACTGGCCGTAGGACGTTCCCTACGCATAGTTTAAGGAGCGAGAAGCATGGATTTAGCCGGGCTGGTATCACTGGTCAAGAGCGCGGGGGTAGTGGGGGCCGGAGGGGCCGGTTTTCCTACCCATCAAAAAATTAATAATCAGTGCGAAACTGTAATAATAAACGGGGCTGAATGTGAGCCTTTGATCCAGGTAGACCAGCAACTACTGCAGCATGAGGCTGAATTGCTGGTTGATACGCTGGAAACTCTGGTGGCTGTAACCGGCGCTTCCCGGGGTATTTTTGCAGTTAAAGCTAAATACCGGGCGGCCGTGGAAAAATTACAGCAGGTATTAGCAGGAAAAAGCAGACTCGAACTATTTCTGCTTGAAGATTTTTATCCAGCCGGTGACGAGCATGTCCTTGTTTATGAGGTTTTACAGAGGGTAGTTCCTCCAGGAGGTATTCCGATCCAGGTTGGGGCAGTGGTCATGAATGTGGAAACCTTGCTGAATGTGGCCATGGCCTGCCGGGAAGAGCCTGTTACCCATAAATATGTAACAGTAACCGGGGCTGTAGCCAAGCCGGTTACTGTCCGTGTCCCTGTAGGTACCCCGGTAAAGACCATACTTCAACTCGCCGGAGGGCCTACACTCAGCAATTACCGGGTAATTGAGGGCGGGCCTATGATGGGGAAGGTACTGGTCAATCCGGAGCAGGCTATTACCAAGACTACCAAGGGATTAATTGTCTTACCGGATTCCCATAGGTTATTACGGTCCAAGCATTTGGACACACGGATAGTGTTGAAACGGGCGATGGCGGCCTGCTGCCAGTGTACAGCTTGTACTGATCTCTGTCCCAGGCACTTGCTGGGTCACAGCCTGGAACCGCACCGGATCTTGCGCAGTCTAAGTCATAATTATACCAACGATCCTGCAGTGGTAGCGGCTGCTCAGCTTTGCACAGAATGTGGCGCCTGCGACATGTATGCCTGCCCCATGGATCTATCTCCCAGGTTATTGAATTCTGCAGTTAAGCGGGAGTTAGCAAAACACCAATTCAGATTACCGCCTGGGACGGAACCATTACCTCATCCGGAACGTAAGCAGCGCAAAATTCCTCTTAAACGGTTAATAACCCGGCTCGGATTGAGCAACTACCAACGAGAGGCCCCTCTGACCAATAATCAATTTGCAATCGACCGGGTTGTATTAGAATTAAAGCAGCATGTGGGAGTTTCCTGCAGTCCGGTGGTAAAACCCGGTACGAAGTTGGAAGTTGGACAAGTTGTGGCTGAGGTGCCTGAAGGGAAATTGGGCAGCCGTATTCATGCCAGTATTTCGGGGAAGGTGACCAAGGTTGCTCCCCACATAGTCATCGAGAGGTGAACGCTGTGAAGAAAGCAATTGGTTTGCTGGAATTTAAAAGCATCGCTAGGGGTATGGTCGCTGCCGATGCCATGGTTAAGGCTGCTCAGGTAGAATTGCTCCAGGCCTCTCCAGTCTGCCCAGGGAAATTTCTGGTGCTGGTTGCAGGTGATGTTGGATCAGTGCAGAGTTCTTTGGAAACGGGCGCTTCAGCAGGTGAGGGCGTGGTTATTGACCAGTTTTTCCTGGCTAATGTGCATGAAGCAGTATTTCCTGCCCTCACGGCAACTTCCCCGGTTGAACCTGAAGGTTCCCTGGGAATTGTTGAGACCTTTTCCGCCGCTGCTGCGGTTGTGGCCGGGGACGTGGCTGCAAAGGCAGCTAATGTAGATTTGCTGGAAATCAGACTGGCCCGGGGCATGGGCGGAAAATCCTTTATTACCATGTCCGGTGATGTAGCTTCCGTAACTTTCGCAGTAGAAGCTGTAGAGAAAGCAATTGCTCCGGAGGGTATGCTGGTGGAGAAAGCTGTTATTCCTGCACCACACCGTGAACTGTGGCAGCAGTTGATATAAGGGGGAATTAACTGTGCAGGTACTGGTTTTAAACTGCGGGGGATCCTCGATCAAGTATCAGTTGATTGGGACGGAGGATGAGCAGGTCGTTTCCAGAGGCGCTGTAGAAAATATCGGATCTGCCCAAGCACTGTTACGTCATTATAGGGGGCAAAGTCAATTAGTGGTACAGCGGGAGCTGCCGGTTACTGATTATGCTACAGGCTTAGCCCAGATATTACAAATCCTGCTGGACCCCGTACATGGAGTAGTCGAAAATTACAGCGGAATTACTGGCGTAGGGCACAGGGTAGTCCATGCCGGGGAAGAGTTTCGGGATTCTGTACTGGTTGATTCAAGGGTAATGGATGCCCTCTCCAGGTGTATCCAACTGGCCCCATTACATAACCCGGCCAATATTGCGGGAATTAAAGCCTGCCAACAACTGATGCCTGAAACCCCCCAGGTAGCGGTATTCGATAATGCTTTTCATCGTGATATCCCGGATTATGTATATACTTACGGTTTGCCCTATGAGTATTATGCTAAATATGGAGTCAGGAGGTACGGTTTTCACGGTATCTCCTTTGCGTATATGGCAAGCAGGGCGGCGGAATTATTGGGTGTCAAGCTTAAAGATAAGCGGGTAGTTTTGCTGATGTTGGGCAGCGGTTGTACAGCTAACGCATTGGCTTACGGTAAATCTTTGGATGTTTCAACCGGATTTACCCCTAATGAGGGCCTGATTCAGTCTACCAGAAGCGGAGATGTGGATGCGGCGGCAATAAGCTTTATCATGCGCAAGGAAGGCTTAACCCCTGAAAAAATAGACGATATCCTTTACCGGCGGAGCGGGTGGCTGGGGATTTCCGGCCTCAGTAAGGATCTCCGGGAAGTAGAACAGGCCGCGCTCCAAGGAAATAAGCGTGCCCGCCTGGCTATTGATGCTTTTGCTTATCGTGCTAAGAAGTATGTTGGCGCCTATGCCGCTGCTATGGGTGGGTTGGACCTCTTAGTCTTTGCCGGTGGTGTAGGGGAAAACAGCAGTTTGATCAGGCAAGAAATATGCAAGGGTCTGGAGTTTTTGGGGATTAGACTGGATTCGGAACAAAACGCCACTGTTAAGGGTGAGGGACTGATTTCTGAGGATAGCGCTGCTACACCGGTGCTTGTGGTCAATACCAATGAGGAATTGGTTATCGCCCGGGAGACCGTTGCCGTGCTTAAGAGGTGTTAACTTGGCATGTCACAACTTCAACCTCTTTTGTAAATGCCTATATAAATACCCAAAGGGGGCATAATAATTCAGGAAAAAAACTTTGTTAATGGTGATTGATAATGAACAATAGCCTCCTTGGTCCCGAAGATATAGAAAAACACGCAGTGGAAATAGCCAAAGGCCATATAGCCGGAGGAAAGATAA
>JAJZTU010000135.1 GCA_021848765.1 Bacillota bacterium | reverse complement strand
CCTGGCCACCGTCCTTGTTTTGTTACTGGGAATCCTGTTGGCTTCACTGCTGGCCGGGGTTATTGCCTTTCCTTTCCAACGACTGGCTGTAGCTTCCCGGAAGGTTGCCTCCGGTGACTTAAGTTACCGGCTTCCACCCTGGCCTGCAAAAGATGAGGGAGGTCAGCTCACCGGACAATTCAATCAGATGATGGAACGGCTGGAACTGTTAACCCAGGAAATCAGGGAATTGAGTGAAAAACGCAGAGGTCTGGCCGAGCAGCTCATCAAAGTACAGGAAGAGGAACGCCGTTATTTAGCCAGGGAACTCCACGATGAAACCAGCCAGTCCCTGGCTTCCTTACGGCTGGGATTTAAATCTGCGGAAGAAGCTGCAAGCCTGAAAGAAATTAAACTGCGGCTGGCGGAAATGCGCCGGATTTTGGATACTACTTTTGATAATCTGCGCGGCCTGGTTACGGAACTGAGGGCGGGTATTCTCGATGAAGGCGGGCTGGGAGAAGCTATTACCAGGTACACCCGGGATTATTCCCGGCGGTACGGTATTGCTGTGGATGTCACCCTTTTCGACGGTATTTCGGGTATACCTCAGGAAATAGAAAGTTCTTTGTTCCGGGTTGTCCAGGAAGCGCTGACCAATGTAGCCAGGCATGCCCGGGCCCGGCAGGTAAGTGTTATCCTTACCCGGCGTGGCAATGACCTGCTTTTGACTGTTGAAGATGATGGCCAGGGCTTTGATGCGCAAGAAGCATTGGCAAACCGTAGCGGCGAGAAAAAGTTCGGCCTTTTTGGCATGCAGGAGCGGGTGGAAATTTTGGGAGGAAGTTTACAGGTGGAATCTGCCCCTGCTCAGGGAACTACAATCTATGTACGAATTCCGGAGGTGCTTAAAGATGGCCAAGATAACCTTGCTCTTGGTGGATGATCATCAGGTAATGCGGAAAGGATTGTGCTTTTTGCTGGAAAGCCAGCCGGACTATGAGGTAGTGGCCGAGGCTTCAAGCGGTGAGGAGGCAGTGGAATTGACGGTTAGGCTGGCCCCTGACCTGGTGCTCCTGGATCTCAGCCTCCCTGGCATGGACGGGATTGCTACCTTGCAGCGGATTAAAGAAAAACAGCCGGAACAAGCTGTACTGATTCTTACTATGCACGAGGATACCCGCTATTTGGAAAAAGCCATGGACGCCGGGGCCAACGGGTTTGTGCTAAAACGGGCAGCGGATACGGAGTTGCTGAGCGCCGTGAAGGCAATTTGCCGGGGAGAAGTGTATATCGACCCGGGTTTGCAGCGGTATCTTATTTCCAAGGCTTTGAACCGGGGCCCGCAAAAAACAGATACCGGCACGGCGCCTTTGACACCCAGGGAAATTGAAGTCTTGCGCCTGGTGGCCCTTGGGTACAGCAACCAGGAGATTGCCGATTCCCTGGTCATTAGTGTGAAGACGGTAGACAACCATAAGAGCAGGATAAAAGAGAAATTAGGTCTGGATTCCCGGGCTAAACTGGTCCGCTATGCAATGGATGCCGGTTTGGTTTAGGGAATTTTCCCTATTCCGGGGTTTGGATTTCCCTATGATACGTCGGAAAAAATGAAAGGACTTCCTCATGGGTATGGCGGCTTTATTCTGTTATAATTTTCACAAATAGTTACTAAGGAGGGAAGGCCATGTCAGAAGCTAACCGTCAAGACGAAGCTGAGAAATTATCGCGGCGCGAAGCTGCGGTAAAGCTGATTAAAATCAGCCTCGGGCTGGCCGCTGGCGCAGGAGTTTTAGGAGAATTCACAGGCACGGAAAAGGCGGAAGCAGGGGCAATGCTAGAAGTACCAGCAGCTGCTCCGCCCCCTTTACCGGAAAGGATTCCGCAGGATGAGGCCATCTTCCGGATGCAGCAAGAATTGCACCGGGCCCTGCAGAAACCCGTCGCCGAAAGAAACTGGACAATGGTTATTGACAACCGGAAATGTGTAGGTTGTTCAACCTGTACGGTTGCCTGCAAAGCGGAAAACAAGCTCCCGCCGGGGGTAGTCTACCGGCCGGTGATGGAGGAAGAATACGGCAAGTTCCCTAACGTTGCCCGGCGTTTTCTTCCCCGTCCCTGCATGCACTGTACCCACCCGCCCTGTACCAAGGTTTGTCCGGTATCAGCCACCTGGCGGAGCAAGGACGGGGTCGTGGTAATTGATTACGAAAAGTGCATCGGGTGCCGGTACTGTAT
Source organism: Bacillota bacterium (assembly GCA_021848765.1). Taxonomy (GTDB): domain Bacteria; phylum Bacillota; order Carboxydocellales; family JAJZTU01; genus JAJZTU01. The sequence goes on along the minus strand of JAJZTU010000135.1, from coordinate 6,593 downwards.
TTCTGCCTGCCCTTACGGCGCCCGGACCTTTGACTGGGGTGAGTATTATACCGACGGGACTCCCCAACGGGAAAAATACGAAACCGAACCGTCTTTTGAGTATGTAAAGGAATGGCCGCGGGCCAAGGGTCGTTCTCCGGTCAATAACACCCGGAAATGTCATTTTTGTCTCCACCGCTTGGTCAACGGGATGCTGCCCATGTGTGTAACCAGCTGTATTGGCAGGGCCACTTACTTTGGCGACAGGAATGACCCGGAAAGCCTGGTATCCGAGTTGATCGGGAATTCCCGGCTGATGCGCCTGAAAGAAGAACTCGGTACAGCACCCAGTGTTTACTACCTCGTTTAAACGGAAGGGGGTTTATCAATGAAACGCCTTTATTATCTCTGTCTGCTCACCCTGACCCTGCTGGGCTTCTGGGCTCTGGGCGTCCGGCTGCTCGAAGGACTGAAAGTAACCGGTCTCACCAGTTATTTTAGTTGGGGCGCCTGGGTGGTACTGTACATTTTCTTTATCGGGCTGTCCGCAGGCTCCTTCCTGCTCTCTACTATGATTTATGTTTTTAATATGCATAGTTTGGAGAAAGTGGGCCGGATTGCCCTGCTGAGCGCCCTGTTTGCCCTAATCGGCGGCCTGCTTTTTGTTTTCATTGACTTAGGCCACCCGGAACGGTTCTGGCGTTCGCTGGTTTATTGGAATACCGCTTCTGTTTTGGTCTGGGAAATCCGTTTTTATCTGCTCTATATTCTACTCGTTCTTGCTGAGTTGTGGCTGGTTATGCGCGAGGACCTGGGGGAACTGGCCAAGCATGGAACAGGGTGGCGCCGCCCGCTGGCGCGGGTACTCTCGTTAGGTTACCGTCCAGCCGTTACTTCTGAAGGACGAAACCGGCAGCAGGCTGCAGCAGCCCGCTGGGTGAAAATTCTCGGCATTCTCGGCGTCCCCATGGCTGTTGGCGTTCATGGCGGGACAGGCTCCCTCTTTGCCGTAACCATAGCCAAACCTTTTTGGAACAACAGCATTGTGCCGGTTGTCTTTATTGTTTCCGCCCTGGTTTCCGGTGCGGCCCTGGTAACCTTTCTCTATGCCTTCTTTGCCGGGGAGGAAGAAGATAAGCTTGGAGTATTAAAGTCACTGGCTCAACTTTTAATCTTGTTTATCGGAATCGATCTCTTGCTGGTAGCCGCTGAATATCTGGTCGGTCTTTATAGCGGTATTCCCGATGATGTGGAACCGATGCATCAGGTAATTGCCGGGCAGTACGGGCTGATCTTCTGGCTCGGCCAAATCGGGTTAGCCGCGGTGGTGCCCCTGTTACTCTGTTCGTTGCCCCGGACCCGGAATTCCAGCCGCTGGTTGGGGTTGGCGGGATTGTCCGCAATTATCGGGATCGTTGCCGTACGGGTCAACCTTATTTTACCGGCCTATACCGTCCCTCAGCTTTCCGGCCTGGAAAAGGCTTATGTAGATTCACGGTTGACCTATAATTATCTCCCCAGCGGAAACGAATTGCTTACCTCAATTGGACTCATCGCTTTCCTTGTGCTGCTGTTTAGTTTAACTTGGGAGGCCCTTCCCCTGGTAAAAGGAAACAGTATGCGCCAAGATAATTTCGAAGGGAGGATACAACATGAAGGAAGCCAATCCCAACTACACCAGGCGTGATTTTCTAAGGCTGTCGACATTTGTAGGCGGGACCGGCCTGTTGGCCGCCCAGGCCGGGGTTTTCGGCGAGATCGGAACAGCCAATGCCGGGGTTGCACAGCAAGCAGGAAACTACGCACTGGCCAAGCCGGAAAATATTATCTATACTACCTGCCTGCAGTGTACTACTGCTTGCAGCATTAAAGCCAAAATTGTCAACGGAGTACTGGCCAAGATTGACGGTAACCCCTACAGCGCCAGCAATATGGTTCCCAATATCCCTTACGACTTGCCGCCTGTGGACGTTGCCCGGGTAGACGGGAAGATATGCTTAAAAGGTCAGGCCGGCCTCCAGCATGTTTACGACCCCTACCGCTTGCGAAAAGTCCTCAAGCGGGCCGGTACCCGGGGATCCGGAAAATGGCGTACCATTCCCTTTGAACAAGCAGTAGCAGAAATTATCAACGGTGGTCAACTTTTTAAGGACATTGGCGAGAACCGGCAGGTACCAGGACTGAAGGATATTGTTAAACTGAGGCATCCTCAAGTCGCTAAGGCCATGGCTGAAGATATCAATAAAATTCGCAAAAAAGAGCTAACTATTACGGAATTTCAGGCCAAATATAAAGACCACCTGGATGTACTCATTGACCCGGAACATCCGGACTTGGGTCCTAAGAACAACCAGTTTCTCTTCCAGTGCGGGAGAATTCACAATGGCCGGATTGAGTTCAGCAAGCGCTTTGTTAACGGGGCCATAGGCAGTATCAACTGGGTCGAGAAGACTACTCTTTGCGGCCAGACCAGCAACAAGGCCTGGGTCCGCTCTACCATGGCCTATGAAGAGGGTAAATGGAAGGGCGGGGTAAAATCCCCGCGGCCGGACTGGGCCAACACGGAATTTGTCCTGGTAGTAGGCTCTATCGTTTTTGAAGCTAACTATGGTCCGGTTCAGGAAAGCGAACCTATTACCGAAGGCTTGATCAACGGGCGTTTAAAAGTAGCCGTAGCAGACCCCCGCTTAACCAAGGTGGCCAGTAAAGCCTGGAAATGGCTGCCTATCAAGCCCGGTACCGATGGAACTCTGGGCCTGGCTATGATTCGCTGGATTTTAGAGAAGGACCGCTATGACCGGCGCTACCTGCAAAATGCCAATGCTGCGGCCGCTAAGGCTGATGGAGAAACTACCTGGAGTGATGCCGGTTATCTGGTGAAAATTGTCGAAGGGCGGCCGCAAAAATACCTGCGGGCCGACGAGGTTGGTCTGGGTACCAAGGAGCAATTTGTGGTTTACTGGGGCGGCAAGTTCCTGGCCGTTGACCCTAACGATACAGTACAACCTGTGGAGGGAGACCTCTTTGTCGATACTGTTTACCAGGAGATACAATTAAAATCGGCTTTGCAGTTGCTGCGGGAAGAGGCTTACCGGAGAACTCTGGACGAGTATGCCGAAATTACCGGTCTTAAAGTTGAGGATATCGCGGCAGTGGCCCGGGAGTTTACCTCCCACGGGAAGAAAGCGGCTGTGGAGTTTTACCGCGGCCCTATCAAGCATACCAACGGCTGGTACAATGCTCAGGCCTTGATTGCCCTGAACTTCCTCATTGGTAACCCTGACTGGCAGGGCGGGCTGATGAAACCGGGTTCTGACTGGGACTACACCGGGGAAAAGAAGGACGGCAAACCTTATCCGGTGGGCAAGATGCACCCCGGCAAACTGACCGCTTTCGGCGTACCCATTACCCGGGAAGGAGTAAAATACGAAGAGTCTACTTTGTTTGCCGGTTATCCGGCTAAACGGCCCTGGTATCCCTTTAGCGGCAATGTGGCTCAGGAGACCTGGCCGTCCATAGCGGAGGGCTATCCCTATCCCATCCAGGCAGTTTTATTGCACAGTCACAGCCCCATGTACTCCATTCCCGGGGGTATGCACCAACTGGGGACTTTACTGGAGCCTGAGAAAGTGCCGCTGCTGATTGCCTGTGATATCGTCATCGGGGAGACCAGCATGTACGCCGATTATATCTTTCCCGACGTGACCTATCTGGAACGTTGGGGAACAGGGCAAAAACCCCACCATATCCGGGTGAAGACTTCCACAGTACGCCAGCCCGTGATTGCGCCGCTTACTGACACGGTGGAGGTTGCGGGGGAAAAACTGCCTTTATCCCTCGAGACCCTGATGATCGCTATTGCTGAAAAACTTGGCCTGTCCGGTTTCGGCGCCGATGGTTTCGCGCCCGGGATGCCGTTAAAGCGGCCGGAAGATTTCTATCTTAAACTGGTAGCCAATATTGCCTGCGGAGATAAGCCGGGTGACGTTGTCCCAGATGCCGGTGGCGGAGAGTTGGAACTTTTCCGGCAGAGTCGCCGTCACCTCTCGCCTGCAGTGTTTGATGAAGAAAAGTGGCGCCAGGCCCTGCGACCGCAGGATTGGCGCAAAGTAGTCTATGTCTTGAACCGTGGCGGGCGGTTTGAAAGCACGAACCGGGGTTATGACGGCGATCATGCGCGCTACCTGTTAGGCGGTATGAACCGGTTCTATCTGGAAGAAATAGCTACCAGCCGCCATCCTATCAGTGGTCAATACTTCTCCGGTTACGCTGTCTGGCAGGAAATTCAGGACTCTATGGGCAAAACAATTCCTGTGGAGGGGGATTTCAAATTAATTACGCATAAAGAGGTTTTTGGCACTCAATCCAGGACGGCAACCAACTACTGGGCCCAGCTCAGTGTACAGCCCGAGAATTATGTAGAACTCAACCGGTCTGATGCCAGACGCCTGGGGGTTAAAGACGGTGACCGGGTACGCATCAAGTCCCGCAGCAATCCCGAGGGAGTCCATGAATTAGGCAACGGCCGCCAGCGGTATGTTGAAGGGACGGTTAAAGTTATGGAAGGTCTCCGCCCCGGGGTAGTATCTGTCTCCACGTGTTACGGTCACTGGGCTTACGGTTCTAATGACGTGGAAGTGGACGGTGTGATTATCCGCGGCGATGCCCGGCGGGGAACGGGGATTCATGTCAATCCCGTTTTTCGCCTGGACGACAACCTGCGCGGGACCCCTTTAAGTGAACCTATCGGCGGAAGTGTTTCCTTCTATGATACCTGGGTAACTCTGGAAAAAGTATGACGAAGTAAAAGGAATGTCCGGGTTTCTTCTTCTAAAATAGGAATAAGCAACGGCAGAGGGCTGGCACCGGCGTGGTGTCAGCCCTCTGTCTACAATACCATCCATATCAACATGAATAACCATACCTAATAAACATGGATAATCATACCTAATTACATCAAAGGTTTTCTAACTGTTCAGGTGTGCGAATACCTAAAAAGGCAGCAGCAACACGTCCACCATCTCCCCCCGGGCCAAGCTGTGCCTCGGCGGAAGGTCTATTAAAGCATTAGAGTAAATCATGGATTTCAGTACTCCCGGGTTCTGTTTACCTGTTAATTTAACCCACAACTGACCATCCCGGTGGTAGGCCTTGGCCCGTAAAAAACGGCGCTGCCCGCTGGTTTTGGTGAAAACATCCTCCGACCTGGCCTGGACTCTGGTCAGGCCCATCTCTTTACGGCCGGCGAGAGACTCAATCGCCGGGTGGACCAGCAGGTAATAAGTGATGGTGGCAGCTGCCGGGTTTCCCGACAGGCCGATAACCAATTTATCCCCTACCTGGGCAGCCATCGCCGGGGTCCCCGGCTTCATGGCAATTCTCCAGAACAACAGAGTCCCCCCGATAGCTTCGATGGATTCTTTCACCACATCGAATTCTCCTACCGACACTCCCCCGGTGGTTATCACCAGGTGGTTTTCCCGGAGGGCTTGGAGCAGAGCCTCCTGCTGCAGGGCTACCCGGTCAACTACTGTGGGGTAAATTCTGGGCAGGCCTCCCGAACGGGTGACCAGGCCGGCGAAAGTATAGACATTGCTGTTATAAATCTTCCCGGGAAGCAGAGGCTGGGGCGGGGCGACAAGTTCGTCCCCGGTGCTGATAATCCCGACTTGGGGCCGCTGAAACACCGGGACCTCCACAATTCCCAGGGCAGCTAACATGCCAATACAAGCCGGAGTAAGCAACTGTCCTTGGTGCAGGACAGGTTCGCCCAGTAAAACGTCCTCACCACTCCGGGAAAAATTACTGTAGGGCTCCACCGGTTGGAAGATCAGTACCTGATCTCCTTCTTCCCGGACATCCTCCTGGCGGACCACAGTATTGGCCCCGGACGGGATAGGCGCTCCGGTAAAAATCCTGGCCGCCGTACCCGGAACAATTTCTCGCCGGGGCGCATACCCGGCCGGGATTTTTTCCACCAACTTAAGGCGGCAGGGCTTGTCCGGGGCAGCATCCCGGGTATCTTCCCCCTTTAATGCATACCCGTCCAGGGGACTGCGGTGAAAAGGGGGCAAATCCAGGGGAGCGCTGATGCCCTCGGCCAAAACCCGTTCATAGGCCTCCAGTATCCCGATTCTTTCCACCGGCAGGGAACCAAGTTGTTGGTAAATCAAGCTCTGAGCTTCATCCAGGGATATCAAGCAACACCCTCCAGTACGCCAACAGTCTCTTCTACAGCCTCCCGGAGAGCCTGTTCCGAATCAGGTACAATCCGTTGGCCTAAAACAGGAAACTTGCAGGCTGCCAGTTTTTCTCCCAGTACAGGGCCGAGAGAATCAGCAATTCATCTTAGTATACTTCGCTGCCGGTGGTAATAATACCTGCCTTATAAGTGCGAAATTTAATGAGGCAGGCTGCCGTCCACCGTATCCTCGCCCGTCTCGAATTGGTCCTCAAAGTTGCAGTAAGCCAGGTAGACGCCAAGGACACCGTCAATGGCGGCAAACTTGCGGGACGTAAGTTCGTGGGCGTTGTCCACGTTGGGGCTCTCCAAAACCACCACAATTTTGCAATTTTCCAGGACGGAATGTATCTCCACCCCCGGGTATTCAGCC
>JAJZTU010000134.1 GCA_021848765.1 Bacillota bacterium | reverse complement strand
CATGCACCAGGAGCGCATCGGCTTCACCCTTTTCACCCATAGCCAGGGCAGCGCCGGTACCCACTGATACAATGGTCAGGTCATAGCCGGTTTTCTTTTCGAATTCAGGTTTCAACACATCAAGTAAACCACTGTCTACAGTACTGGTAGTAGTGGCCAGGATAACTTCTTTTTTGTTGGTATCTTTTTGGGTTTCTGCGACCTGCCGGCCTGCCTTTTGCTCTTCCTTGGGCGGTTCCTGTTTCTGCCCGGAGCAGCCGGCCAGGGCCGCTGCCATCACCAGCACAATCAACATTATTGCCCAGAATCTGGTTTTTTTGAACATCCTAGTTGCCTCCCTTTAAATTGTTTTTCGTTATGTTTTAACTTACATAACGCCCCCAAAATAAAAGGGTGTATGTCTGCAAAAGCATAACGGCTGCAAAAAAATACTACCCGAAATACTTTACAAAACTGTCTTTAACGGCTGCCTCCACTTCGCTCCTGAATGCCTCATACTTTGCGATTAAGTCACGGGCATCAGGGGTTAGCTGGGCCCCGCCCCCCGTTTCACCTCCAATCTGTTTCACAAGAAGGCAAAACCCTAACCGGGTTTCGGCCTTCTTAATATTTCCCCAGGCTTGCCGGTAAGACATCCTCATCTCTTCAGCAGCCCGCTTAATGGACCCATACCTCCGGATGAGATTCAACAGGTTCAAAAGGCCGTTTCCCAGTACAGGTTCTCCTTCTTCTTCCAGCCACATTTTAAACCTGTAATCCATGGCGCCGCCTCCTTGTTTTACCATAATTACTATACAACAAACATCTCTAAATTCCGGTTTCCGGGTCAAAATATGCGCCAATTTAAAAATGTATTTTACATTGATTCTACACCAAAGAAAAAAACTCCTGCCAGTTGAGGATAATTTTTTCTACAAATAATGGTTTTTAAGACTCTATAATCCTTATAATCTTTGAACCGCTTCGTAAAATGTACTATAATGAAATGGAGTCCGAAAACCGACCGGTCAGAAGAATCCACATCCTAAACCCGGAGGAAAAATCATGAGCAAAAAAACGGGAACTATGCTGGTGGCACTGTCCGCTGCCGGCTTTGCTTCCATGGCCATATTTGCTAAGTTTGCTTACGCAGCCGGGGCCAACGTAGTTACCGTCCTGGGTATCCGCTTTACTCTCGCTGCACTGCTGCTTTGGATTATCCTGCTGATAACCGGCCCTAAACCAAAACTGACCACCCGCAATACTATTACCCTTATCTTGCTCGGGGCAGTAGGCTATGGCAGCCAGTCCTCCCTCTTCTTCAACTCCCTGAAACTAATCCCGGCAGCTATGACCGCTATGCTCCTTTATACTTACCCTGCCTTGGTTTTCGTTGCCAGTCTCCTCCTGGGAGAAGAAAAAATCACCCGCCGGAAGGCTATGGCCCTGGTTATGGCCCTGGGGGGGCTAAGCCTGGTGTTGGGTACTTCTTTTGATAACCTCAATATGCGTGGAGTGCTTTTCGCCCTTGGCGGTGCAGTCGCATACTCCTGTTATATATTGGTAGGCAACCGGGTGGTTAAGGAAGTCCCTTCCCTGGTAGCCTCCACAGTGGTCTGCAGTTCTGCAGCCCCGGTTTTCCTGATCTGGGGCCTGGCCGGAGGGACGCTGACCCTCCACCTGTCCCTTCAGGGCTGGCTAGCCATAGTCGGAATCACTCTCCTTTCCACAGTCATCGCCATTCTTACCTTTTTTGCCGGTATGAACAGGGTAGGCCCGACTCATGCCTCTATAATCAGCACCTTGGAACCGCTAATTACCGTAATCCTGTCTTACCTGATTTTTTCCGAGTCCCTGCAAGGCCTTCAGCTTGTTGGCGGCCTCCTTATTCTAGCCAGTATAATTATCCTGCAATTGCCTAATCAAGACCTGACTTATCAAGAAACCTAGGCTGCACCCAGGCGAAATCCTCTGCCTTGCTAAGCAGAACCTGCATAATATATTTCCTACCCGGTTCCTCTGTTCCTATTGAGATTTACCCCTTTGAGCCTCAGCAGCAAATTAACCCTGGAATGCTTCTTGTTATACCAGTCCACCTGGGCCTGTAGCTTCTCCTCGCCCAGGTCTTCCAACTCCGCCTGAATCTCCAAGGCAATATCCTCAGGACTCCGTACATCAACAAACTCATCTATTACTACCAACTTCCGGTCATCCCCTTCACCCTCGCTCTGCCAGCGGGAAAACTCCTCAACCAGGCGCCAGGGTACTGATACCGGAGCTTCCACCCCGATGATATCCGGCCTTTGGCCCCGGGGAAACTCCTCCAGGTTCCTCACCCCTAAGATAAATCCTACCAAACCTCCGGCTCGTTGGCCTACTTCCAGCAGAGCTTGCCGGTAGGCTAAACCATTACGGTCTACCGCTTGCACCAGCAAAACCTGTTCAAAGCGGGTTACCTGACCGGGGTCTTTAACCACCGCATCAAGCAGTTTAGCTACGGCCCAGGCCAGAGGCTTTGATTCTTCATCCACTGGGATAATAGTGGAAATTGGCACTCCAAGATAAGTGACCAGACCTGCCAGTCGCCTTAAGGTAACTGCAATCCCTTTAAATGAAAAGTTATGCAAAAAATATTCCGGAATTTCCAGCCCATCATCGAAATCAGTCCCCAGACAGATAACTCCATAGTCAGCATAGATTCTTGTCTTGGTCACCGGATGCCCTGAACCGGCTTCTCCAAAGGGTTGTTCAAACTCGCGATACCTATTGTATCTATCCACCATTTCTTGTGTATCCGGGTTTTCCCCATCTATTTCTAACAGCATTAAGAGCATTTTACCGGCCTTACCGTATTCCCCTACCCTAAGATACCCATTAGCCGCAGCCTTTAGAATCAGCGGCTCCTGGGGGGCCAAATCAAAGGCCTTTTCAAAAAATTGCCAGGCATCACCGGGCCTGCCCTGAAGCTGGGCAATCTCCCCAAGGTTAAAATAGGCCATAGGGCTTTCTTCCAAGGATAGACTTTTTCCCAAGCTGTCCACGGCCTCCGGGTAGCGTCCCAGTAGGCCCAGCAAATGTCCCAGGGCCAAGTGCCCCAGAGCAAAGTCAGCTTTCACTTGCACTGCCATACGATACTGTTCTAATGCTCTATCCAGTTCTCCATCTGTTTCCAAAACCAGTCCCTGCCCGTATAACTGCAAAGCCCGTTTTTCGGCGAAGACCTGCTCAAAAACCACTGTCTTCCCCCCTATCGACAGTACAAGAGTCCGATTCGTGCCTGCCTAATACCCCTCAGGCCCCTCTCCATCCTCTTGGCACAGACCAAATAAACACGGTTCACAAACTACTTCTTCTCCAAAGAGATCGCTTCCCGAGCACAACATGGGCCTGCCGCAGCACTGGCAGGTGCGACCGGTAACCACCAGGGCCCATCTGGTAAGATAACCATACTTAGCCCTGGAATAGGGTTTACTGAACCTCCGGATTTCCAGCTCATTAACCAGCCCGTTAAGCATAACTTCCTGATTAATTAACCCTGCATCAAACTGCTTTCCTGCCCAGGTTTGAGAATATCCGGGGTTAGCCAGGAGGAGAACCTTGCGTTTCCGGTCTAGCTGGTAAGCCGAAAACTCTTTCAACTCGAGGACATCAGGTTTCCTCGACAAAAAAACCAGGAAAATTCCATCCCTCCGGGGACAGCACTTGATAAAGCCTTTGACTTCTTCCTCTTCCACCCAAACGACCCAGAAATCATTCTCCCTGTCATTGTTGTCTACAAGCGCCGAAACCATTACTCTTCCCCCTTCGGGAGTATTCCGGGGATTTATAACTAAAATTCCTGCTCCTTGATTTATATTCCCGCTTCTATGTCAAAAGATGCACAACCTACTGGTTTGTGCATCTTTTTCTTCGACTAGTTCTGACTTTTGGTGTCGACACCTAAGCTCTTAAGCTTTTCCACTGTTTCGGAGAAGGTATCCCGGAAGATTTCCAGAGCTTTCTCTTGGTTGTTTTTATACTGGTCCAGAATGCCCTCCAAAATTGTAACCTGCTCTTTGTGGGCCTGGTGATGCTTCTGGATGCCATTCACCAGTAATGCTCCCACTTGCTGTTGGGTAACATTGAGCAGTTTTAATTGAGATAACCCGATACTCCAGAGCTCATTGTTGACATTGGCGGCCAGTTCAAAATAAGCCCCCGGGAAAACGCTCTTCTGTTGGCTGCTTGACATTTTGTTGTTCCCCCTTCTCGTTTACCACATATTCAATTGCTTCACCTATGTACATTTTACACATATATGAAAAAGTTGTCAATCCCTTTTGCTCAGGAACTCACTGATTTTGGGCCAGGTTATTTCCTTGGCCATTTTGCCCACCACCAGGCTCACATGGCCAGAAGGCACAGTTACAAATTCGTAATCCTTGCTGCCGATATGTTTTGCCAATTCCGAGGACTGGTTAGGTAAAACAATATGGTCTTTATCCCCGGCTAGGTTCAGTACAGGACAGGTAATCCTCCCCAAATCCACCTGTCTGCCCCGCAGGAATAATTCCTTTTTCACCAGGGCGCTTTTTTGGTAAAATTCCTTAATCCACTGGCGAAACGATTCCCCCGGGAAGGGTGTTCCGTCATTAACCCAATGATTCAGCACCCGCCAGTTTTCCACAAAAACCTCGTCATGCAGCTTATCCCACAAATGTACATAGGAACTGACAAAGTTGCTAACCGGCTTGAGCATCTTGTTGCCGAAGTCGATGAGCTCAGCGGGAATATTACCCATTACGTCCACCATCTTATCAACATTGAAGGTCTCCGGGTTTAGCCAATTGGCAAATAATCCGGCATCAGTGAAATCAATGGGTGAGGCCAGGAAAACCAGGTTGGCGATGGGAAGCTCAGGGTGCAGGGCAGCAAATAAGGAATTTAGGGTCCCACCCATGCAGTAGCCTAACAAGGATACCTTTGCCGACCCAGACCTCTCTTGAACCACACTAAAGGCTTCCGGCAGGTAATCCAGGACAAAGTCATCGAACTTTAAACCCTTGTCCTCAATGCCGGGAGTCCCCCAGTCAACCATGTATACGTCAAAACCTTCCTTAATCAGGTATTCCACCATACTGTTGCCCTGACAGATGTCCAGGATATAAGGCCTGTTGATTAAAGCATATACCATCATTAGGGGAGTTGACCGCGTAACATGACCGTTGTGGAAATGATAGAGCTTAGTCTTGTTGCGAGTCCAAATTACGTCTTTGGGGGTCTGGCCCACCCGTGGCTCCGGGTCATGGAGTGCCAGCTTGGTCAGTCTTTTGTATCTGGCGGCCATGCGCTGCGCCTCTTCCTGGGAGAACCCCGCATAGTTGAAAGGGCCATAGTTGAAGTTCACCGTCAATACCTCCTTGGCCCGTTATACTAAAACCGTTTGCCTGGTTTCGGTCTTTGCTTTTTGCTTTTTGTCCGCACTTTGACCCTGACTTTTGGCACTGCCCCGGCCATCTCCTTTGGAACTGCTCCTGCTTTGGCTTTTGGCGCCGGTCTTGGCTACGATTAAAGCCTGTATCTCTTCCAACTTCTTCTCTAAGTCAACTAAACCCTTTTGTTCCCCTTGCTGACGGTACTGTTTTTGAAATTCCTTTGCCTCTTTCACCTCAGCCAATACGAGATCCAATTTGGCCTCCAGGCTTTTCATCCCTTTAATTTCCTTTTGCAGTTCACTGATTTTTTGTTCGGCCTGAACCACTTGGTAGGCCACCCTGGCCAGGTCATCCTTGGTAGGGATGTTCAGATTTTCCATGTACTTTTTCAGGTTGGTTTGCACTGCTTGTTGACTGCTCAGATAGGCATCCATCAGGGCTCCCATGGCCTGAGCATAAACAGGACTGGACAGAAGCTGTTCCCACAGTTTGCTCCAGCCATCTTCCATTTCCCCGTAATACTGCCTAAAAAAGGCAGCAGGATCATTAATTTTTTCTTTCTCGCTCATATTTCCTCCCCCAGACTTTCTCAAAATTTACCAATATGTTATAAAAACCAAATTCGACCAATAAGTGCAAAATCCTCCTGCAAACCGAATTTAATATTCCGAATATTTACTATTGCTAATAATCAATTATTTTTTAGCCTTTAATCAAAAACAAAAGCCTCACAATAGGGCAATCCGGACTTTTAATTAGCCACGATAACTGTTAAAATGACCCTAAGCCCATACCCTCAAAATTAACTCTCAAACCAAGAGGAGGTCAAGATAAAAATGGTGATTCGTAAAATAGTCAAGATTGACGAGAAACTGTGTACTGGCTGTGGACTCTGCGTAACCCCCTGTGCAGAAGGGGCCATCACCATGGTAAACGGCAAAGCTAAGGTTTTGCAGGAGGAACTGTGTGACGGAGCCGGATACTGCCTGGCGGTCTGTCCTTCAGGGGCGCTCTCCATCGAGGAACGTGAAACTCAGGAATTTAATGAGCATACAGTGGAAAAAGTCAAAGCAGAGCGCCGTGCCGGCCTGGCCGTAGTAAAATGCAAAAACTGCGGGTCCAGCGAATATGACCGTGTGCTGCTTCCTATCCGCCATCATGGTGAAAGTGAATGGGTCTGCGTCAAGTGCCTCCCCAGGCTAATCCACGGCTAAACAGAGCTTAAATCGTCGGGCTGGTAAGCAAAACCATGCTTTCACTAAATAAATCTCAGCATTTATATATGCAATACATTACCGCAGAAAGGGGGTACATATGAGAAAAATAGACCTTGAGCATATTGAAATTAGTTCAAAATTGGCACGGCCTATCTATAATTCAAAAAGTCAAATGCTTTTAGGACAAGGTACAATCTTGACTTCAAAGTTTATTGAACGGCTAAAAGTGCTGGGTTACACTTCAGTATACATCGATGATGGATTAATTGATGATGTTACTATCGATGAAACTATTTCCGAAGAAACCCGGTTACAAGCTGTCAATTGTTTAAGGGTAGTTAATGAGGAGATTCAAAATCGTAAACCTTTTAATGTTTCTTTAGTTAAGAAAGTGGTATCAGATATCATCGATGACCTTATTGCCAGCCGGGAAATGATGTTAAATTTATCGGATATACGCTCGTATGATGATTATACTTTCAACCATTCCGTAAATGTAACGGTAATTTCCGTGATGATCGGAATGAGTCTTCACTATACTCAAAACAGGCTTCACGATCTTGGTTTAGGAGTTATCCTGCATGATATTGGGAAAACACAAATTCCCTTGGAAATAATTAATAAACCCGCCAAACTAACCGATGACGAGTATGCAGTAGTAAAAAAACATACTTGGCATGGTTTCGAGCTTCTCCGGAGTAACCCTGAAATAAAAATTACATCAGCACATGTGGCTTTGCAGCATCATGAACGATGTGATGGGTCGGGTTACCCCCGGAATTTACAGGGCGAGGATATTCTTGAATTCGCCCGTATCAGTGCCATTGCCGATGTTTATGATGCCTTAACCAATGACCGCTGCTATCGCAAAAAACTCCCTGTGCACAAAGCATATGAAATTTTGCTGGAAAATTCGGGTTCTCATTTTGATAACTATATTTTAGATCGATTCATTCAAAAAATTGCCCTTTACCCACAGGGTACCAAAGTAATGCTTAATGATGGCAGGTCCGGTTTGGTAATCAGCCAAAACCATATCAGTCCTACCCGCCCTATGGTACGCCTGTTCTGGCATAGGGACAAAGAGTTGCCAAAACCTGTAGAGGTTAATCTTCTTTACGAACCTGCACTGGCAATTACTGATGTGATAAGCAATTAGGCTTTTCCGACTATAAGCAAATTTCGTGTCAAAAGCTAATAATTATTTGTCTTAATAAGCAGGTTTTCTTTGGTTTAAGTCGAATTATTAAACTATTGAGGCAAGTTATCCATAATTTAGGGGGGAACAGTGATGGCAATGTTTGCTTGGGATGAAAAGTACAGTGTTAATGTAAAGGAATTTAACGATCATCACAAAAAACTTATTGATCTGATAAATGAATTGCATGATGGAATGAAAGTGGGTAAAGGAAAGGAAATCATGTCGACAATGCTGAAGAAATTGATCGACTACACCCAGTTTCACTTTTCTACCGAAGAAAAATATCTGACCAGGTATGCTTATCCTGAGTATCAATTACATAAGGCCCAGCATGACCAGTTTGTTAATAAAGTACTTAAGTTTCAACAAGACTTTGAAAAAGGCAACATTTTGGCATCAATGGATGTTATGAATTTTCTAAAGGACTGGCTTGTAAACCATATTCTGGTTATCGATAAAAAGTATGTACCCTTTTTAAATGAAAAAGGAGTTAAATAGCCGGAACTTATTTTAAGCGCTTATTTTTGTCCAACCAGTAAAAACAATCAAGATAAATATACTGACTTGAAGAAGGCAAAAGCCCTTGCGTATTTACAAAAGCGTAAATCCACAAGGGCTTATGTATCAAGGTTTTTTGGTGCGGTGGGCGGGACTTGAACCCGCACGGTTGCCCACACGCCCCTCAAACGTGCGCGTCTGCCGATTCCGCCACCACCGCATGTCTGGTTGTTGCTTGTCAGGCTTTGAGGGATATGTTACCGCCGGACACTTTTTTATTATAGCTAAAGCCCAATCACTTTGCAAGCATTGTTTTCAAAAACTTTACCGGAAAATTATTCCTGGCCAGTTAATAAAAACAAGTCTTCCCGTGAAGACTCATGTGATTTGAAATGGCAGGGGAGACAGGACTTGAACCCGCAACCTACGGTTTTGGAGACCGCCGCTCTGCCAATTGAGCTACTCCCCTGTGTTCCTCTTCCTTGCCTTATATATTATAACCTAAAGTCTTAAGAT
>JAJZTU010000133.1 GCA_021848765.1 Bacillota bacterium | reverse complement strand
TCTTTTGCCGACCTGATTTTTGCCCTGCTCCTTTCCTTGCTCCTGGTCTACATGATTCTGGTTATCCTTTATGAGTCCTACCTGACACCCTTGATCAGGATGTTGTCCCTGCCCTGTGGCGCGATTGGAGCACTGACAGCCTTGGCTCTAACGGGGAACGACCTGGATATGATGTCCTTTATCGGGTTAATCATGCTCGACGGCCTGGCCGCTAAAAACGGTACTTTGTTGATAGATTATACCAATACCCTGATGGAACGGGGCAAGAGTCTGAAGGAGGCCTTGCTGGAAGCCGGGACCACCCGTTTAAGGCCTATCTTCATGACCTCAGTCACCATGATTTTCGGGATGCTGCCCACGGCTTTGGCCATTGCTGATGGGGCGGAAGTCAGAAAAGGTATGGGGGTGGTGCTGGTAGGCGGATTAATCACGTCAACCATCCTGACACCTGTTGTAATTCCGGTAGCCTACACCCTGATTGACGATGGCAAGCAGTGGTTACGAAAAACCGGCCGGAAGCTCAGGGGTTCGGTACACAGGCAAAAGGCCGGGGCATAGAGACCAGTCGAACCTGATCCACGGGGATAGGTCGTAAGCTGCAGGTAAAAAGCGCCCTGGATGCTGCAAGCGGTAGATAATATTAGTTCAAGGCGGAACAAAGTCCTATCGGCTAGTACAAAGCTGAAAATCAAAAATTTATAGCATGTTCACCCCCCTTTTTTAGGCATTTCGCCGGTTCACTCTTGAGCAAAACATATCGGCCGGCATATGATATGAAAAAAGAAAGGGGTGAGCTTTATGAAATGCACTGGTTGTCAACTCTGCGGGAAGCAAGGTGAAGCTGATCTCCTTTGCACCTGGGTCCTTGAGGAGGAGAACAAGGTAGACCGGGCTTGCTGGTGCGTCTGCCCCGAGTGCCATCAGGATTTCCACGACAAAATCCATAAGGTATATGCGGACCAACTGGGACAATAGCAGAAAAACCACAGGAAGAATGCCACTCCTGTGGTTCTTTTTTCTTTAAATACTTTTGTTTTTATTCCGGCCTAAGATGTTATAAGCATTTTGACGCAAAGGTAACACTCAGGTTACTTAGCTAATATTATGTAGTAACTAAACTACCCTTTCCCGTTTAGGCAGGTGGAAAGACGGGCGCCATAAACAAATCAGCGGTTAGCCCGGGAAAGGGGTGTAAATATGTCAAAACGCCATCATCATAGGCACGATAGGCATCGTAGGGGGGGTAACAGCGAGATTTTAGCCATCCTGTTACTGTTCATCCTGATCATCTTTATCTTCCCCGGCTTCTTTAGTGTCGACGACTAAAGAATTGCGCAAACCACAGGTTTTATGAAAATCCACCCGGCAGGGTGGATTGTTCTTTTTATTGTCATTAGCAGCCGGGAATGATAAAGTAATAAGGTGAGGTGATACCAATGAATAATCAAATCCGCACCATCGGCCTCATGGGCGGAACTTTTGACCCCATTCACTATGGACACTTAGTTACCGCAGAGGCCGCCCGGTGTGAGTTTAACTTGGACAGGGTGATTTTTGTGCCTTCCGGTCACCCCCCACACAAAGAAAGTATGCGGATAACAGACCCCCGGCACCGCTTCCTGATGACCCTGCTGGCCATTACTACCAATCCCTGTTTTGAAATCAGCAGGGAAGAAATGGACAGGCCGGGACCTTCTTTTACTGTGGATACTGTAAAATCTTTTTTAGAGTTGTACGGGCCTGAGGTTAAGCTATATTTCATCACAGGGGCGGATGCAATTTTAGAAATACTGACCTGGAAGAATGTGGAGAAGCTCATGGGATCCTGTTATTTTATTGCTGCCACCCGGCCTGGTTACCAATTGGAAGAGTTACAAGATTGCCTGCAGGACTTGCCCCAAAAATACCTGGACCGAATTTTTTCTTTAACCGTACCGGCGATGGCAATTTCCTCAACTGATATCAGGTACAGGGTAGCTAATAACCGGACCATTAAATATCTTTTACCGGAGACAGTAGAGCAGTATATTTACAAAAACAAATTGTATACAGTATTTTAAACCTTAAGCAGGCTGTATCTTTTTGTATATTCGCTTTAATACTGCACATAATAGATTTAGGATACAGCACTATCAAAAAGTTTGCGAGGTGAATCATGGATGGTAAGGACATTATATGTGGGCAACTTGCCTTGGGGGACGAAACCGGAGGATTTGACTGCAGCCTTTTCCGCACATGGTGAGGTAATCAGCAGCAGGATCATCACTGACCGGGATACGGGACGGTCCCGCGGGTTTGGATTTGTTGAGGTTGGTGATGCAGATGCTGATAGGATAATTGAGGCCATGAACGGCGCCGAATTTGGGGGCCGGACATTGACTGTCAATGAGGCCAGGGCTAGGGAAGGTGCACCTCAATAATTGCCTTTATGGCTAGTGCAGGATTCCTTTAAGTTTAAACAGTAGGACTAATCCCTCCATCTCCTCCAGGGGCTGGAGGTTTTCTTTTTTATAGATACAATGGTATAATTACCCTTGGAGGCGGAGAAGATGGAATTTCAAAGGTTATTGTCTAAAATTGAGGTTGCCCTCACCCCTGGGCGTTTTCGCCATACTATGGGCGTGGTGGACTGGGCGGAAAGAATGGCGGACAGGTATGGGGTCCACCGGGGGCAAGTACGCCTGGCTGCCTTGCTTCATGACTGTGCAAAAAAATTGCCGGATAAGGATTTGCTGGAACGGGCTGGGCAAGCAGGCATTCCTGTGGATACAGAGATAACGGAGCAGCCTTCCCTGCTGCATGGACCGGTGGGTGCGGTGATAGCCAGGGAGGAATATGCTATTGACGACCCCCAGGTCCTGCAGGCTATTTCCCGGCATACCCTCGGGGCGGACGATATGACCACCCTCGATAAGCTGATCTTTTTAGCCGATATGGTGGAGGTAAACCGGCGCTACCCCGGAGTAGAAGAACTGCGGGTTTTGACCCTGGAAGACCTGGACCGGGCCATGGTGGCTGCTTTGGACCAGACTGTCAGGCATCTCCTGGACCGCCGGGCGGTAATTCACCCCCAAACCGTCAGCACGAGAAACAACATCCTCAGGGGGATAGGCTAAACCCGGGAACTTCGCGATTAGGTGCGGAATATGATATTATATCCCAGGCAACTATAAACTCAATACTGATTAGAGGATGGGAGGGGAACAGATTGGCTTTAAGCCCTCTGGACATAGCAACCCTGGTAGTAAATGCTGCGGAAGATAAGAAAGCCCGCGATGTAAGAACCCTTCAGTTAAGCGAACTATCGATTATGACCGATTATTTTGTAATCAGCAGCGCGAATTCTACCACTCAGGTGAAAGCAATTGCCGATAATGTTGAAGAAAAGCTAAAGGAACAAGGAATTTTGCCCCTGCGCCGGGAAGGGATGCGGGAAGGCCGCTGGATACTTCTGGACTATGGGTCGGTTGTGGTCCACGTTTTTTTGGAAGAGGAAAGGACATATTACAATCTGGAAAGGCTGTGGGGAGATGCCAAAATTGTGCAGGTCTAACCGACAGGAGGAGTGAACATGGGCCAAGTATTTAAGGCAGGGGAATTCGTCAAACTCCAGGTAGCCAGGATTACCGAGCAGGGCATATACCTGGATGCGGAGGAGGAGCCGGAAATCTTCATGCCCGGCGGAGAAATCAGGGGAAACCCGGCTAAGTATGAATTTGTCTGGGTTGGGCTGTATTTAAACAAGGGACGGCTCACTGCTACCATGAAGTTGGACAAGATAGCCCTGCGCTTTAGCCAACCGGCCATAGAAGTTAAAAAGGGTGACCTGGTCACCGGTATGATCTATAATCTCACCGAAGCCGGAGCCTTTTTGCGGACAGCAGAAGGTTATCTGGGGCACATTGCCGTGGTGGATATGGTCGGAAGAGTGGAAGTAGGGCAGAGGGTGGAAGGCCGGGTAACCTTTGTCAGAGAGGATGGGCGGCTAAACTTGTCCATGCGCCCATTGAAAGAAGTGGGACGCCTCAGTGATGCTGAGAAGCTCCTGGAATTCATGCGCAGGCGCAAAGGGTCGATGCCTTATTCTGATGAAACCCCACCGGAAGTGATTATGGATAAATTCGGGATTAGTAAAAAGGCCTTCAAAAGGGCTCTGGGAAAGCTGATGAAGGATGGTTTGGCAGAGCAGCACCAGGGCTGGACTCACCTTCGCAGGTCAGCGGCAGGAGAGCCTCCGGAAAGCCAGCCCTAGGAAGTGTCGATGACACCTTCAGAAATGCCGCCTTGACAGGATTTTTTTGCTCTAGTACAATACTGTATGAGAATAGCTTACGTAAATGGATAAAGGCTAAGAAGAGGAGTAGTAAGCGGGAATTCCTTAACAGAGAGCCGCCGGTTGGTGGAAGACGGCAGGGAACAGAGCCGAACTCGCCTCAGAGCCGGTCAGGTGAACAGTAGCCTGACCCGGAAAGAGTCCGTTATCTCTTAAGTGGGCAGAAAGCCCCTGTAAGTGTCATGGCTGTCAATCAGACGGAGCCTGGTGTGCTTGCTAAGGGGTTCTGCCAATGTGGGTGGTACCGCGGAAGCAAGCCTTTCGTCCCTGAGGGATGAGGGCTTTTTATATTTGCCAGGAACCGGCATTTAGATATTGTGTAAGTGAGTCAGGGGGGAGGGTATTCGGTCATGGTGAAACAAACCGTGGGCGCCCTGTTAGACCGGACCAGTGAGTGTTATCCGCACAAGGACGCCCTGGTCTACAGTGAACGTGGGCTCAGGTATACTTACCGGGAGTTAAACCTGCTGTGCCGACAGTTGGCTAAAGGACTAATCAAACTGGGAGTGAAAAAGGGAGACAAGCTGGCAATTTGGGCTCCCAACATACCGGAGTGGGTGATAGCCCAGTTTGCCGCTGCTAAGATAGGGGCAATACTGGTTACGGTGAATACCAATTACCGGGCCATGGACTTGGAATACCTGTTAAAACAGTCGGATGCTTCCACCATTTTACTCTCCGATGGGTTTAGGGGTATAGATTATATCGAAATAATCTACCAACTCTGTCCTGAGTTAAAGCGGGCCATTCCCGGACAGCTAAAATCCAAAAAACTACCCTATCTGAAAAATGTTATTTACCTGGGGGAACAGTTCTTCCCGGGCATGTATAACTGGGACCAAATTATGGGCCTGGGTGAAAGGGTGGAGGACAGCGAACTGCTAAACCGCGAGGCTGTTCTGGACCCTGATGAAGTTGCGGCTATGATGTACACCTCGGGTACTACCGGTTATGCCAAGGGGGTTATGCTTTCTCACCATCATATTGTTACCAATGCCTGGGAAGTAGCTGCCGGTATGAAGCTGGGTTCTATTGACCGCCTATGCCTGCCTGTCCCCTTCTTCCATTCCCTGGGCTGCATTTTGGGTATTTTGGCCTGTGTTAACGTAGGGGCCGCTATGGTTCCCCTGGAGAACTTTGATCCGGAAACGGTCTTGGCCACATTGGATAAGGAAAGGTGTACCGCCCTGCATGGTGTGCCCACAATGTTCATTGCCGAACTGGAACACCCGGACCTGGGCAAATATGACCTAAGTACCCTGCGTACGGGCATAATTGCAGGATCTGCCTGTCCGGTGGAACTGATGAAGGAAATAGTGCTGCGCCTGGGTATTGAGGAGATTACTATAGCCTACGGCCAGACTGAGGCTTCGCCGGTAATTTGCCAGACCAGGGTGGAGGACCCGCTGGAAATGCGGATGTCAACCGTAGGCCGGCCTCTCCCGGGAGTGGAAGTGAAGATTGTGGACCCGGAGAGCGATGAACCGGTGCCGCCGGGTGTTCAGGGGGAACTTTGTACCCGCAGCCATTTTGTGATGAAAGGATATTACAAGATGCCTGAGGCCACCGGCGCTGCTATTGACCGGGATGGCTGGCTGCATACCGGGGACCTGGCGATAATTGACAACCAGGGATATGTCAGGATAACCGGGCGGATTAAGGACATGATTATCCGTGGTGGAGAAAATGTCTATCCCCGGGAAATTGAGGAGTTTATTTTTACCCACCCTAAAGTTATGGATGTCCAGGTAGTGGGGGTCCCCAGCCCCAGGTACGGGGAAGAGGTCATGGCCTTTATCCGCCTGCGGGAGGGTACCTCAGCGACAGAAGAAGAAATCCGGGAGTTCTGCCAAGGTAAGATTGCCCGTTATAAAATTCCCCGCTATATCAAATTTGTAACTGAATATCCAATGACTGCCAGTGGAAAAATACAGAAATATAAACTGACTAAACTGGCGATAAAAGAATTGGGCCTTGATAAGCAATAAGACTTAGTGCAAGTAAAAGGCAATAAAGAATTAGTAAGCGCTAAGACATGAGGAATAACAAGGCATCAGACCGATAACTAACAGGAGGCAAACGGATGAAGGAGAAATACGTATTCAGCGAAATTGAACCCAAATGGCAGCAAGCCTGGGCCGGGCAAAATCTCTACAAGGTGTATGACAATGTAGAAAAGCCCAAGTACTACTGCCTGGAAATGTTCCCCTACCCTTCGGGCAACCTGCATATGGGCCATGTGCGGAACTACTCCATCGGGGATGTGGTAGCCAGGTTTAAGACCATGCAGGGCTATAATGTCCTTCACCCCATGGGCTGGGACTCTTTTGGCCTTCCGGCTGAAAACGCCGCCATCAAACACGGGGTACCCCCGGAGAAGTGGACTTGGGAAAACATTGACAATATGCGGGCTCAGCTTAAACAGTTAGGTATCAGTTATGATTGGGACCGGGAGGTGGCTTCCTGCCATCCTGATTATTACAGATGGACCCAGTGGCTGTTCCTCCGGTTCTACAAACAAGGCCTGGCCTATAAAAAGCGGGCGGCTGTGAACTGGTGCCCTTCCTGTGTGACTGTACTGGCCAATGAGCAGGTAATTGACGGGGCTTGTGAACGCTGTGACACCGCCGTAGTCAAGAAGGATCTGGAGCAGTGGTTCCTCAGTATCACTAAGTATGCCCAGCATCTTTTAGATAATATTAAAAAGCTGGACGGCTGGCCGGATAAGGTAAAAATTATGCAGGAGAACTGGATCGGGCGCAGTGAAGGGGTGGAGATTGACTTTGGCCTGAAAGGGTTTGAGGAAAAGCTCACTGTTTATACCACCCGCCCGGACACCATCTTCGGGGTGAGCTACATGGTGCTGGCGCCGGAGCATCCCCTGGTATTGAAGCTGGTGGAAGGGACGGAATATGAGGCTGCTGCCAAAGACTTTATCAAGAAGATGCTGCATTTGAACGAAATTGCCAGAACCTCTACTGAAACTGAGAAAGAAGGCTTGTTTATCGGGGCCTATGCCATCAACCCGGTGAACGGGACTGAAGTGCCTATCTTGATTGCCAACTATGTTTTGATGGAGTATGGTACCGGGGCGGTAATGGGTGTGCCTGCCCATGACCAGCGGGACTTTGAGTTTGCTAAAAAGTATAACCTGCCCATCAAGGTGGTTATTCAACCTGAAGGGCAGGCCCTGGACGCTGAGACCATGACTGGGGCCTATGAGGATGAAGGTAACCTGGTGAACTCCGGCCAGTTCGATGGCCTGAACAATGAGGAGGCTATCCGGAAAATCGGGGACTACATGGAGGCCAATAATATCGGCCTGAAGAGGGTTAATTTCCGCCTGAGGGATTGGCTGATTTCCCGCCAGCGTTACTGGGGCGCTCCCATTCCTATAGTCTATTGCGACAAGTGCGGTGAGGTTGCCGTTCCGGACGAACAACTGCCGGTAATTCTGCCCTCTAATGTGGAGTTTAAACCCTTTGGGCAGTCTCCCCTGGCTGAGTGCCCGGAATTTGTGAATACCACCTGTCCTGCCTGTGGTGGTCCGGCCCGCCGGGAGACTGATACCATGGACACCTTTATCTGTTCCTCCTGGTACTATATCCGGTTCACTTCTCCCCAGGAGACTACCGGCCCGTGGAGTAAGGCCAGCGCTGATTACTGGATGGCTGTGGACCAATACATCGGTGGGGTAGAGCATGCTATTTTGCATTTGTTGTATTCCCGCTTCTTCACCAAGGTACTCTATGACCTCGGCCTGGTGAGCGTGGATGAGCCTTTCACCAACCTGCTCACCCAGGGCATGGTACTCAAGGACGGGTCCAAGATGTCCAAATCCAAGGGCAATGTGGTGAGTCCGGAAGAGATAGTAGCCAAATACGGCGCCGATACCGCCCGGTTGTTTATCCTCTTTGCCGCACCTCCTGAGCGTGACCTGGAGTGGAGTGACCAGGGGGTTGAGGGAGCCTACCGCTTCTTGAACAGGGTCTGGCGGCTGGTAGGGCATTATGCTGACAAGGTAGCCGGGGTACAGCCGTATAACGGCTCTGTGGAGCTGGGGGCGGCTGAGAAGGAAGTTCGCCGCCTGACCCACTATGCTATCAAAAAGGTTTCTGACGATGTAGCTACCAGGTTTAATTTTAACACTGCCATCAGTACCATCATGGAACTGGTCAACGGTCTTTATGCCTATAAGGACAAAGTTGATCCAGCTGAGCAAAACCTGGCGGTGGTAAAGGAGTCCCTGGAGTACCTTATGGTATTGCTGGCGCCCTTTGCTCCCCATATGGCGGAGGAACTCTGGGAGGCCACCGGGCATCAGGGCAGTATTCACCTGCAGAAATGGCCGGTACACGATCCTGCCGCCGTTATCCAGGATGAAGTAGAGATTGTTGTCCAGTTAAACGGCAAAGTGCGGGAGAAGCTGGTAATTGCAGCGAATATGGAACCCAAGGCCATGGAGGAGTTCGCCCTGGGGCAGGAGAAGGTCCGGGCCCTGTTGGAAGGAAAGAGTGTGGTTAAGGTGATCAGTGTGCCGAAGAAACTGGTGAACATTGTGGTGAAGTAAA
>JAJZTU010000132.1 GCA_021848765.1 Bacillota bacterium | reverse complement strand
GAAGAGAAAAAACTCACATTCAGGACCTACATTCATACTATAGCCGAGCTGAGCAGCCTGAGCCAGGGTCTTCCGCAGGTTACCCCGGGGGTCACCGGCAAAGGGAGTTCCGTCGGGATTATACACATCACAAATCAACCGGGCAACAGCCCCGTCCTGGGGCCTCCAGGGCATAATTACAAAGGTACTGGGATCGGGACGAAGATACATATCTGATTCTTCGATGCGCACAAACCCTTCGATGGAGGAACCGTCAAACATCATTTCCCCTTCCAGGGCTTTGGGAAGCTGTTCAACAGTAAGGGCTATGTTCTTCACAGTTCCCAAAATGTCAGTAAATTGGAGACGCACAAACTTGACGTGGTTCTCCTTGGCCAGGCGTAAGACATCCTCATTAGTCAAAGCCATTGGTAATCACACCTTTCTTGGTTTTTTGCTAAAAATTAAAAAACGCCTATAAGATAGATTATCTTAAGCATAATCTACCTTAAGGCATCATTGCCTATTCATCGAAATACCCCATTGTACTTCTAAAATATACAAATCCTGCATTTATATAGTATGTCATGTATTTATTATAGCACAAAAGGAGCCTTAAGTAAATACTTCAGCTGTGTCCTTTTTCCAGAGTATGGTTAGTCCTGCAGATCATGGCTGAGAATAATCGCTTCAGCGATAGCTTTCTTGGTGACCCGTTTTTTCATGCTTTGCTGCTGAATATACCGGAAAGCCTCTGCCTCGGAAAAACCTAACTTCTTCATTAGAAGCCCCTTGGCCTTGTCCACCAGCTTACGGGTAGCCAGAGTTTCTTTTAGCCGGTCAATCTGCTGCTCCAGCTCAATAACCTTTTCGTACTTGGCCATCGCTAATTCCATAGCTGCCACAAGGTTCCCCTCACTGACCGGTTTAATCAGATAGGCAAATACCCAGGAGTCCTTAATCTTCTCTATGATATCTATTTGGCTGTAGGCGGAAATCAGGATTACAGGCGAGATGCGGTTTTCTTCGATGATTTTGGCTACCTCCATGCCGTCCATGATGGGCAGTTGGGCATCCAGGATAACCAAATCAGGCTGGGTACTGCGAATTTGGGTAAGGGCAGCCAAGCCGTCTTTGGCCTCGCCAACGACGATACATCCCTGCTTTTGGACAATATCCCGGATTTTTTTCCGGGAACGGCTGTCACTGTCAGCAATAACCAGGCGCAGTACCCGCATCCCTTCACCCTCCCCACTTTGGTTTCATTTTACCATCATAAATTTTACCATATCATAAAGGAAAAAACAGGCCGCAACCTGTTTTTTGTCTCATATTTCTATCAGCCCAAGGCTAATTTCTACAGCCCGGTTCACCTTGTCCATGGTATCCGAGTCCAGGGTAGCTACCTTTTCTTTGAGGCGGCTCCGGTCTATGGTACGAATCTGCTCCAATAGGATAACCGAATCCTTTTCCAGGCCGCTGGTCACCGCTTTGACTTCCACATGGGTGGGTAACTTGGCCTTACTGATTTGGGAAGTAATCGCGGCTATTATAGTGGTAGGACTGTACTGGTTACCGATATCATTTTGTAATACCAGCACCGGCCTCGTTCCACCCTGCTCTGACCCCACCACCGGACTCAAATCGCAGTAAAAGATATCTCCCCGACGGATGAGCATTTTACTCACCTTCCGCTATCTGCCAAAGGGCAGTCTTTACCTCTTCTTCAACTAATAAATTTTCATTGGCCAAAGTCAGGTTGATTTTGGCCATTTCACTGTAACCCCTCTTCATCTGGTCGCGGATAATCCGGCGTTTACGCTCATCAATATAAAGTTTCATCGCTTCCCGGATAAATTCGCTCCGGTTTAGCTTTTCTGAGGCCACAATAACGTCTACTTCCCTAAGCAAGGTATCAGGAAGGCTAATCATTATTCTTTTGACCTCCGCCACCCTAAGCACCCCCTCTAGGAAGTATATCTGGGAATCCATACTATATTATATAACCAGTATTATATTTATGTCAACCTTGTCAGATTATTATACAAATATTGGACAAAGTTTGAATTTTATTTCTAGATGTGAATGGCCTTGCCGTGGATGGCCTCAGCGGCTTCCATCAGGGCTTCCGCTAAGGTGGGATGGGCATGGATGGTCTCGGCCAACTGCTCCACCGTGATCCCGTTTTCCATTGCCAAAGCTGCTTCAGCAATCAGGTCAGTGGCGTGGGGACCGACTATGTGGACACCCAGGATTTTGCCGGTCTTGGGGTCGGCGATAAGCTTTACGAACCCCTCGGCTTCTCCCATAGCCAGGGCTTTCCCATTAGCCAGCAAAGGGAATTTGGCGCTGGCGATTTCCAGGCCTTGCTCTTTGGCAGCCTGGGTGGTAATCCCTACTCCGGCTACTTCGGGGAGGGTATAGACACAACTGGGTACCACATCATAATTGATCAGGCGTTCCTTGCCCATAATGTTGTCCACAGCCACCAGGCCCTGGACAGAGGCTACATGAGCCAATTGAATTTTGTTGGTGACATCACCGATGGCATAGATATGGGGAATGTTGGTCTGCAGCCTTTCATTAACCACTACTTCTCCCCGCTGGCCCAGTTCTATTCCTGCCTCTTCCAGGCCAATGCCTTGGGAATTCAGGGAACGGCCGATGGAAATGAGCATCCGGTCGGCGACCAGTTCTTCCCCGCTCTCCAGGACTGCT
Source organism: Bacillota bacterium (assembly GCA_021848765.1). Classification (GTDB taxonomy): domain Bacteria; phylum Bacillota; order Carboxydocellales; family JAJZTU01; genus JAJZTU01. Next base: position 6,249 of record JAJZTU010000132.1, on the reverse strand, counting down.
GCTACTTGTCCTGCTGTTTTGCGGACTTCTTTGACCTTGACCTTGGTCTTAATTTCAATTCCCCGGCGCTTTAAGAGGCTTTGCATTTGCCTGGCAGTATCCTGGTCCTGCATAGGCAGGATGGTAGGCATAACATCCACGATGGTTACCTGGGTCCCCAGCTCATGGAAGATACAGGCGAATTCACAGCCGATCACCCCACCACCGATGATTAGCAGGCGCTGGGGGATTTCAGTGAGCTGCAGGGCTTCATTGCTGGTATATACTGTTTCTCCGTCGTAGCCTAGATTAGTAATGATAGCCGGCTCTGAGCCGGTGGCTATGATAATGGCATCACCTGCAATGGTTTCGTTAGTGCCGTCTGCTTTGGCTACTTCTACTTGAGTAGGGCTGACCAGCTTACCTGTTCCTTTAATTAGTTGAACCTTGTTCTTTTTGAACAGGAAGTGGATTCCGGTGACCAGTTTTTCTACCACCTTGTTTTTGCGCTCCATCATTTGGGCCAAGTTTACAGAATAGCTGTCTATTTTAATTCCGAATTCTTCAGCATGCTTGACCTTAGCCAGGGTCTCAGCTCCGGCTACCAGGGCTTTGGTAGGGATACAACCCCGGTTCAGGCAGGTGCCGCCCAGCTCATTCTTTTCAATCACTACCACCTGAGCGCCTAGCTGAGCAGCACGGATTGCGGCTACATATCCGCCTGGACCGCCGCCCAGGATAATTACTTTTTTACTCATGGAATCTACACTCCTCTGCATACGATAATCGTCCTTGTCGAGCTTGATGCTAAGTTTAGCTTTTAAAAATATACTCCGTCCACTCGTTAATCCCTTCTCTAAGAGATTAAATTCCCCAACATTAAGCACGTTATCCTTCCCGTTCCCACCTTTTTCCGTCATTTGGAATGAAATTTGCTTCATAATGCCAAAAATTATCGGAATATAACGAAAACTTTTCTTCTGGAAATAGCAGGGATTGCTGAATTTGCCAAGAATATTGTGTAAATCAAGCGAACATTCTCAAAACTAAAGGCTCTTCTGCTGGATTGGGCTGAGGGAGGGAAAAAGTTGGAATACGAATTCAGAGATCTTGTGGATATCCCGAAATTGCAAAAACTCATGGATGAATTCTATAACTTAACAAAGATTCCCCATGGCCTGCTCGATCCTGAGGGGAATATTTTAACTGTCACAGGATGGCAGGACATCTGTACGAAATTCCACAGGGTTAATCCAAAGTCTGAGCTCAGGTGTAAAGAAAGTGACCTGTCGATCAAAAACAGGCTGGATCTAAATAAGGATTACGGCGTCTATATATGCCGGAACGGTTTAATTGAAGCTTTTACTCCTATTATCGTGGAAGGAAAACATATTGCCACCTTGTTTTTAGGCCAGTTTTTGCATAGCCAGCCTGATCTTGAATACTTTCGCAGCCAGGCGCAGGAGCTCGGGTTTGATGTAGACGCATATCTGGAAGCCCTGGAACGGGTGCCGGTTATTCCTGAAGACAAAATTGAGTCCTGCATGAAATATTTCGCCCGTTTAGCAGAGATGCTCTCTTATATGGGGCTAAACCAACTGAAACAAAAAGAGGCCGAAGAGTCGCTCCTTAAAACCATACAGTTCGTTTTTCAGGACATTACCGACCGCAAGAAAATGGAAGAGGAATTGCTCAAAACCAGCAAACTGGAGTCGGTCAGTGTCCTTGCCGGTGGTATTGCCCATGACTTTAACAATATTTTAACCATCCTTCTGGGTAATATCTCCCTGGCCAGAGTGCTTGTAAACAGTGAAGACAAAATATATCAGAAATTAATGCAAATCGAGAATGCCACCTTGCAAGCAAAAGACCTGACCATGCAATTGCTCACCTTTGCCAAAGGTGGGACCCCGCTGAAGGAAATTGTCTCTATAGGTAAAATAATTAAAGAGTCAGCAGCTTTTGCTTTGAGTGGTTCCAATGTCCGGTGTGAGTTCGATATTCCCGGTGACCTCTGGCTGTTGGAAATCGATGTGGGACAGTTCACCCAAGTCATCAATAATTTGGTTATTAATGCCGACCAGGCTATGAGTGAAGGCGGGATAATTAAAATCCGGGCTGAAAATGTGACTGTCGCAGAAAACCAGGTGCTGCCCATAAAAGCCGGAGACTACGTAAAGATATCCATAGCAGATCAAGGGCTGGGTATACCGGAAGAAAACCTGCAAAAGATATTTGACCCTTATTTTACAACCAAATCCGGCGGAAGCGGCCTGGGTCTGGCAACCTCATATTCTATAATCATGAAACACGGCGGATATATTACTTTAGAATCCAAAACAGGGGCAGGTACAACCTTCTACATCTATCTTCCGGCTTCTGTGCACAACATTCTAAGCAAAAATGAAGAGAACCAACCCTTTTTTAGTGGTAAGGGAAGGATTTTGGTCATGGACGATCAAGCTGAAATCCGGCGAGTTCTCGGTGAGATGCTGACCCTGCTGGGCTATGAGGCAGACTTTGCCAAAGACGGCGAGGAAGCAATTGAATTGTATCAAGGGGCTAATGAATTAGGATACCCTTTTGACGCTGTTATCATGGATTTAACCATCCCCGGAGGGATGGGAGGCAAAGAAGCCGTCAGGAGACTTCATGAGCATAACCCCAATGTCAAAGTAATAGTTTCCAGCGGTTATTCTAATGACCCGGTAATGGCTAATTTTAGTGAATATGGTTTTCAGGATTTTGTTTCCAAACCTTATTGTGTTGAGGATCTGAGTAAAGTCCTGCATAAAGTAATTGTGGATGCAGCCGCAGAGGCCAGTGTTGCGGTATATCAAATAAGCAAGAGTTAAGGAAATTTGCCCAGGCATTTGATAAAACAGAGTCCTGCTTTCCGCAAAGAAAGTAGGACTCTGTTGTTACCATCACTATGCCCGGTTTACGGGAGGTTAGTAGATCCCATCAGGAAGCGGTCACACTCCCGCGCTGCACCGCGTCCCTCATTGATCGCCCAGACCACCAGGCTTTGCCCGCGGCGCATGTCTCCGGCGGCAAATACTCCTTTTAAATTGGTTGCATATTTACCGTACTCAGCCTTTACGTTGGAAGCGGCATCCCGCTCCACGCCGAGTTGGTCGAGCAGGTTATTCTCCGGGCCGGTGAAACCCATGGCCAGCAGTACCAGTTGAGCCGGCCAAACTTTCCCGGTACCGGGAATTTCCTTAGGTATAAACCGGCCGTTGTCATTAACCCACTCAACCTGAACAGTGTGCACTTCTTTCACGTGTCCCTGCTCATCGCCTGCAAACTTCCTGGTCATGATGCAATACTGCCTGGGATCATCTCCGGCAAGGGCCGCCGCTTCTTCCTGGCCATAGTCAACTTTATATACTCTGGGAAATTGCGGCCAGGGATTATTCGCCGCGCGTTCGACCGGCGCCTTGGGCATAATCTCCAGTTGGGTAACACTCTTACACTTGTGGCGCAAGGAGGTACCGACACAGTCAGTACCGGTGTCACCACCGCCAATTACAATCACGTCTTTGCCCCCGGCAGAGATGAACTTTCCGTCCCTAAGGCTGGAATCCAACAAACTCTTGGTATTGGCATAGAGAAATTCCATGGCAAAATGAACGCCGTTCAGGTTTCGACCCTCAACCGGTAAATCCCGTGGTGAGGTGGAGCCCCCGCAGAGAACTACGGCATCGAATTCCTGGAGCAGCCTGCCGACAGGATAATTCTTGCCAACTTCTGTGTTGGTAATGAATTTAACACCCTCTGCCGCCAGGATATCCACCCGGCGCTGCACATACTTTTTGTCCAGTTTCATATTCGGGATGCCGTACATGAGCAGCCCGCCGATTCTGTCCGCGCGCTCAAAAACCGTGACCCAGTGACCGGCTTTGTTCAGTTGGGCAGCAGCAGCAAGCCCGGAAGGCCCGGAGCCAACCACGGCTACCTTTTTACCGGTACGGATGGCAGGCGGTTGGGGTACTACCCAGCCCTCGTCATAAGCTCTTTCGATAATGGCATACTCATTATTCTTATTAGTTACCGGTGAGCCATGCAGCCCGGCAGTACAGGCCCCTTCGCAGAGAGCAGGACAAACCCGGCCTGTGAACTCTGGGAAGTTATTGGTCTTGTGCAGGCGGTCAAGGGCCTCTTTCCACAAACCCCGGTAGACCAGGTCGTTCCACTCCGGAATCAAATTGTTAACCGGACAACCCGTAGCCATCCCGTTAATCATCAGGCCGGTGTGGCAGTAGGGTGTGCCGCACTCCATGCAGCGCGCTCCCTGAATCCTCAGCTGTTCTTCCGAAAAATGGTGGTGAAACTCCTGCCAGTCCTGAACTCTTTCCAGAGGTTCACGGTCTGTGGGCAGTTCACGTTTGTATTCCAAAAATCCGGTAGGTTTACCCATTGTATTTCCTCCAAACTTTGTCAGTAAATTGCTTGCCTACTTTACAGCCGAGAAAGCGGCCAGGAGGGCTTCGTCCCCACGTAATCCTGATTGATAAGCCTGTTCAATGGCTTCAGTAATTCGTTTGAAGTCCTTGGGAATAACCCGTACAAACTTCGGCAGCTTGGCATCCCACCGGTCTAAGATTCTCTGGGCAAGCAGGCTGCCGGTATAGTGGACATGCCGCTCAATCATAGCTTTTACTTCCTCAATTTCCTGAGGGTTCTCCAGTGCTTCCAACAGGACCATATCCTTATTGCAGCGTCCGGGGAAGGTCCCGTCCTCATCCAGCACATAAGCAATACCACCGGACATCCCTGCTGCAAAGTTCCTGCCGGTAGTACCCAGTACCACCACACGTCCACCGGTCATATATTCACAGCCGTGGTCGCCAACACCTTCGACGACTGCACGAGCGCCACTGTTTCTGACACAGAATCTTTCACCGGCTACACCGCGGAAGTAGGCCTCTCCGGAAGTAGCGCCGTAAAGTGCAACGTTACCGATGAGGATGTTTTCTTCGGGCACAAACGTAGCATTGAGCGAAGGATAAACAATCAGTTTACCGCCGGAAAGGCCTTTACCGATATAGTCGTTGGAATCTCCCTCCAGGGTTAGGGTAATCCCTTTGGGCACGAAGGCCCCAAAACTTTGTCCGGCTGATCCCCGGAAATGCAGACTAATGGTATCCTCAGGCAGTCCCTCTTCACCATAGCGGCGAGTCACCTCACTGCCCAGAATGGTACCAACCACCCGGTTAGTATTGCAAATAGGCAAACTGACCTCCACGGGTTCTTTGCTTTCCAAAGCAGGCCGGCAGATCTCCAGCAGTTGCTGCCTGTCCAGGGATTTATCCAGTCCATGGTCCTGAGCCGTCTGGCAGTATCTGCCCACACTTTCCGGAACTTCCGGCTGGTACAACAGGGCTGAGAGGTCCAGTCCCTTGGCCTTCCAGTGATCGACAGCTTTGTCAGCCTCCAGGATATCAGTGCGCCCCACCATTTCATTTATGGACCGGAAGCCCAATTGGGCCATGATTTCACGCATTTCCCGGGCAATGAAACGCATGAAATTCGCCACATGTTCAGGATCGCCTTTAAAGTTCTTGCGCAGCTCCGGATTCTGGGTAGCCACGCCGACCGGGCAGGTATCCAGGTGGCAAACCCGCATCATCACACACCCCAATACAACCAGGGGAGCGGTGGCAAACCCGTATTCTTCAGCGCCCAGAAGGGTTGCGATGATTACATCACGGCCGGTCATCAGTTTACCGTCGGTTTCCACTCTAATTCTATCCCGCAGGTTATTGAGCACCAGAGTCTGGTGAGTTTCGGCCAGTCCCAATTCCCACGGCAGTCCTGCGTGTTTAATACTTGTTCTTGGCGAAGCCCCGGTACCCCCGTCATAACCGCTAATCAGCACGACATCGGCACGGCCCTTGGCCACACCTGCGGCAACAGTACCCACGCCTATCTCAGAAACCAGCTTGACATTAATTCTGGCCTGCGGATTGGCATTCTTCAGGTCATGAATCAGTTCGGCCAGGTCTTCAATAGAATAAATATCATGATGAGGGGGCGGTGAAATCAGTTCAACACCAGGTGTCGAGTGCCTGACTGCGGCAACCCAGGGATATACTTTACGCCCGGGCAACTGACCGCCTTCTCCGGGTTTTGCACCTTGGGCCATTTTAATCTGAATTTCATCTGCATTGACTAAATAGTTGCTGGTAACTCCAAACCTACCTGAGGCAACCTGCTTAATGGAACTTCTACGCAAGTTACCGTTGGCATCAGGGCTGAAACGTC
>JAJZTU010000131.1 GCA_021848765.1 Bacillota bacterium | reverse complement strand
ACGGCATGAAATAACCGACGCCATTAAAGAAATTGCCCGAAAGGTGGCCGGGGGGGAACTGAGCTGGGAAGCAATTGACGAGCGGGTTGTCGCTAACCACCTATATACCGCCGGAATGCCTGATCCCGATATCCTGGTCCGTCCGGCAGGGGAACTGCGCATCAGTAACTATCTGCTGTGGCAATTGGCCTATACGGAGTTCTGGCTCTCGCCTGTCTTGTGGCCCGATTTCCGGAGAATTCACCTGCTGAATGCTTTGGTGGATTACCAGAAAAGACACCGTAGATTTGGTGGACTGTAATATACATTAAAAAATGCTAGGTTGGTGATAAAGTGTTGTGGCAGCGGGTTTTGAGCGCCTTGGCAGGCATTCCCCTGGCTTTGGCGGTTATCTGGTACGGGGGATGGCCGCTGGTAATTGTCCTGGCAGGATTAATAAGTTTGGCCCAATGGGAGCTGAATAGGGTTCTGGTCAAGCTACATATTGGCACAACCCCTGTACTGACTCTGTTAAGTGGCGCCCTGTTTTTATTGGGAGCAGTCCAGGGGCTTAAGGACTTCGGACTGGTACTGAGTGCGGTAATGGGATTGTATCTCGCTGCGCTGGTGTTTAAATATCCCAGGTTTTCCGTGGCAGAGGCCGGTGCTAACCTGCTGGCTGCCCTGTATACCGGATGGTTTTTCTCTCAGCTTTACCTGCTTAGAAATATATCCGCTACAGGTGGGTTTTTCTTTCTGTTATTCTTGTTGGTGTGTAACTGGGCCTCAGATACAGGCGCCTATTTTACCGGTCGTTCCTTGGGTAAAACCAAACTGGCCCCGGAAGTCAGCCCCAAAAAAAGCGTGGAGGGAGCGATTGGCGGAATAGCAGGCGCTATCCTGGCAGCGCTGGCCTTAAAGGGTCTGGCACCGGAAGGCTCATTGTTAGCATATGGTATTTTAGGCGCACTCATCAGCGTGGTTGGACAACTTGGTGATTTAGCAGAATCTGCGCTAAAGCGTTACGCCGGAGTTAAAGATTCCAGTAACCTGATACCCGGTCATGGGGGGGTATTGGACCGCTTTGACAGTGTTCTGCTGACAGCGCCCCTGGCATACTACTATATTAACCTGGTCATACTCCCGGGTTAAGGAGCAGGTGGACATGAATGAGGTGAGAGATTTGATCTGGCATTACCGGAAATGGATTGTCTTTTTCGGTTTTGCTCTGGGTTTTTACTGGTTGGCCAAGTATGTCGTCCCTTTTTTTTGGCCGTACTTAGTTGCCGGAGCCGCTCTGATGGTCCCCTTTGCACTGGCGGTGTTTTTTAGCATCTTTTTAGAACCTCTGGTAAGGTTTTTCTCCGGGCGGCTGAGGTTACAAAGAGGTGTGGCTACCGGCCTGGCCATGCTCACCTTTTTTGGCGGGATTGCGCTGGTTTTTTCGCTGGTAGTGGGCAGGCTGGTGTATGAACTGATTCGCCTGTCCAAACTGCTCCCTCACTACACGGAGAATCTGGTAGGGACTTTTAATGTATTGCTGAATAAGGGCACCGCATTCTGGCAGCAGACTAACCTGCTGGTACAAGGGCTCTCGCCGGAAATACGAAGTGGACTAAGTGATTACCTGAAAGCAGTTGCAGGTGCGCTGGAGAAAGGGGCCAGTGGTGTCCTCACATCTCTCCTGGGCGCTGTTCAAAATATTCCGGGTGGTTTAACTTCTTTTTTGACCATATTGCTGATAACCTTGCTGGCAACTTATTTTATCAGTAAAGACCGGCAGGCGGTTACCGAGTTTTGGATACGTGTAATTCCGCCCCCCTATGGCCGCAAGTTCATCAGCATTGGAGTAGAGGTTTCTGAAGCCTTTGGTAAATACTTGCGGGCCCAATTGATTCTCTTAACCATTACCATGGTGGTAAGCATTACGGGATTATCCGTCATCGGGGCTGAGTATGCGCTCACTATTGGTTTGTTGGTTGGGTTTATGGACGTTATTCCTGTTTTAGGGCCCGGTTCTGTTTATGTGCCCTGGATACTTTGGGCTTATTTCTCCGGTGATACCATAATGGCCATCAAATTGCTGGTGTTGTATGCCCTGGTAGTTGTGTTGCGACAAGTGCTGGAGACTAAAGTGGTAGCTGACAGCCTGGGTATACACCCTCTGGCTACCCTGATTTCCATGTACTTGGGTTTAAAGCTCATTGGCTTTGCCGGGCTGTTTATGGGACCTATCCTGGTCATTGCCGTCCAGGCAGTTGTAAAGGCCGGGGTTATTAAGATAAAATATTAATTAAGAGTATGGAATTTAGGAGAGAATACGGTGACTAAACCTAAAAGGATCAGTATAATCGGCAGTACCGGCTCTATCGGTAAACAAACCTTGGAGATTGCCAGGGCCTTGCCCGGGAAGGTACAGGTTGTTGGCCTGGCGGCAGGCGCTAATGTAGAGCTGCTGGCTGAACAAGCCAGGGAATTCCGGCCACCGGTTGTGTGCATTAAAGATGAAAGCCTGGTCCGGGAACTTAAAGACGCTTTGGGGGATACTAACACAGAAATTGTCACCGGCTTGCAGGGATTAATCACAGTTGCTACCATGGCGGAAGCGGATATGGTGGTTACCTCAGTTACCGGATCAATTGGCCTGGTACCTACCCTGGAGGCAATCAAGCTGGGTAAGCAGATTGCCCTTGCCAATAAGGAAACTTTGGTTGCCGCAGGGGAACTGGTAATGAACCTGGCTAAGGAAAAGGGATCTGCCGTGATACCAGTGGACAGCGAACACTCAGCCGTTTTTCAAAGCCTGCAGGGCAACCGCCAGGAGGATGTGCACAAGCTAATTTTAACAGCGTCAGGGGGACCTTTCCGGGGTTGGAGCGCCGGGGATTTAGCCAAGGTAACTTTAGCTATGGCGCTGAAGCATCCTAACTGGAGCATGGGCCAGAAGATCACTGTTGACTCTGCCACTTTGATGAACAAGGGCCTGGAGGTTATTGAAGCCCGCTGGCTCTTTGCTCTGGAGTTCCCGCAAATTGAAGTAGTGGTCCACCCGCAGAGTATTATCCACTCCATGGTGGAATATATTGATGGTTCGGTCATTGCCCAGTTAGGGGTTCCTGATATGAAAGTCCCCATTCAGTATGCTCTTTCCTATCCCGCGAGGTGGGCCGCTCCATGGTCCAGGCTGAACTGGACCCAAATCAGGGAATTTACTTTTGAACAGCCTGACCTGGATACCTTCAGTTGTCTGAAGTATGCCTATGAGGCAGGAAAGACAGGGGGAACCATGCCGGCTGTGCTGAACGCTGCCAACGAAGAAGCAGTTGCTTTGTTTTTACAGGAAGCAATTAATTTTACGGAGATTCCTCAATTAATTGCCAGGGCCATGGACAAACACACTGTAATTGCACGTCCGGGGCTGGAGGAGATTCTCAGCGCCGACAACTGGGCCAGAAACCAGGTGAAGCGTTTAGTGACCAAGGGTTAAAACCTGAGACCATAAGCTTGTCAAACCTCAAACTAAGGACGGTGAGCCTCAATGCTAACTATTGTTTCCACCATTGTAGTTTTAGGCATGTTGGTCTTTTTTCACGAATTGGGTCATTTTGCTGTTGCCAAAGCTGTTGGGATTAAGGTGTATGAATTCTCTATGGGTTTTGGGCCAAAGCTTTTTGGGTTCCGTTCGGGTGAGACTGTGTACAATGTGCGGGTATTTCCGCTGGGTGGATTTGTACGGATGGCCGGCATGGACCAGAAGGAGGATGATGCCGAGGCTGCCGCTGATAGTCATCAGGGGGAAAGTGAGTTAGACCCGGAACGGGGCTTTGCTGCTAAAACTATACCTAAACGGATGGCAGTTATAGCCGCCGGTCCGATTATGAATTTTATTCTGGCTGCTTTGTTGATTTCGGTTATTTTTATGACCAACGGGATTCCTGAAATGTCTACCAGGATAGGTGAAGTATTAAAAGGGGAACCGGCTGCAGTAGCCGGGCTGAAAGCAGGGGACAAAATAGTTTCCGTTAACTCTATGCCTGTAAGCAATTGGGAAGACGTGGTCAAACTAATTCATCAGAGCCCGGAAAAATCCCTGCAGTTTACTGTGGACCGGGCCGGTCAGCAAGTAGTTGTACAAGTGCTGCCCAAGAAAGAGCCGTCCTCAGGTGCAGGCTTTATTGGAATCAAGCCTGCAGAGCCGCAAATGGTGCACAAAGGTGTATTAGCTTCTCTGGGCCTGGGGGCTGTATATACTGTAAAAGTAACCGGGATGATCGCCAGCTTTGTGGGACAGATGCTGACCCGGGAAATGCCGGCAGAACAGCTTGGCGGACCGGTCCGGATTACCATGGAAATAGGTAAAGCTGCCAAGAGCGGGCTGCTGAATCTTGTCCAGTTGGCGGCAATTCTCAGTATTAACCTGGGTCTGTTTAACCTTTTCCCCATTCCGGCTTTGGATGGCAGCCGCTTGCTTTTCCTGTTATGGGAGGCCCTGCGGGGAAAACCTGTCGACCCGGCAAAAGAGAACCTGGTCCATTTGGTAGGCTTTGGGCTGCTGCTGCTGTTGATGGTCTTTGTAACCTTTAATGATATCAATCAGTTAATTAAGTAGAATTTCAGAGGAGAGAATGTAATTGGTGCGACGGGATACGAAAGGGATTAAGGTAGGCCCGGTGGCCATCGGTGGAGGAGCACCTGTTTCCGTACAGTCCATGACCAATACTGATACCAGGGATATCGCGGCTACTGTCCAACAGATTGAACAGTTGGCCCGGGCCGGGTGTGAAATTGTCCGGGTGGCGGCGCCGGACCGGGAGGCAGCTGAGGCCCTTAAGGGGATTAAGGAGCAGATAGCTATTCCTTTGATTGCGGATATTCATTTTGACCACCGCCTGGCCCTGCTGGCCTTGGAAAACGGGGTGGACGGCCTGCGGATCAATCCCGGGAATATCGGCTCTGCAGAAAAGGTTAAGGCAGTGGTGGACAGGGCCAAAGCTAAGGGGATACCAATCAGGATTGGGGTAAATGCCGGTTCCCTGGAAAAGGAATTATTGGCCAAGTACGGCCACCCAACACCGGAAGCAATGGTAGAAAGTGCCTTACGCCATATTGATATTTTGGAAAAGCTTAATTTTGATTTAATCAAGATATCCCTGAAGGCCTCTGATGTTCCCTTGATGCTGCAGGCCTACCGGCTACTCTCCCAAAGGGTGAATTACCCCCTGCATGTCGGGGTTACCGAGGCGGGGACGGTTACCTCCGGAACGATAAAATCCTCTGTGGGAATCGGGACACTGTTAGCGGAAGGTATCGGAGACACCATCCGCGTATCTTTGACCGGGCACCCTGTTCATGAGGTTAGAGTAGGGTTTGAGATTCTCAAGGTATTGGGACTCCGCCAGAAGGGGGCTACTTTAATTTCCTGCCCGACCTGCGGGCGGTGTGAAATTAACCTGATCCCCATTGCGGAACAGGTAGAAGCTAAGCTCCTGGAAGTGGACAAACCCCTTAAGGTGGCCGTCATGGGCTGTGTGGTCAACGGGCCCGGGGAGGCCAGGGAAGCGGACATAGGGATTGCAGGCGGAAAAGGTGTCGGGCTGTTGTTTAAAAAAGGCGAGGTCATCCGGAAGGTAAAAGAGGATGAACTGGTTCAGGCCCTTTTGGAGGAGTTGGACAAGCTTTAAGTAAGACCGACCCGAAAGAAAAAGGCTTTAGGCCAGCAAAATAATTAAGGAGGCTTTCTAAAACGATGCGTGCTTCACAATTACTGTCACCTACCCTGCGGGAAACCCCGGCTGAGGCTGAGGTAGTAAGTCACCAACTGCTGTTGCGGGCGGGATTTATCAGAAAATCCGCTGCAGGTGTATATACATATCTGCCCCTGGCCCAAAGGGTTATCAGAAAGATCAGTGATATTGTCCGGGAAGAGATGGAACGCAAAGGTGGCCAGGAAATCACCCTGCCTATCATCCAACCTGCCGAATTGTGGCTGGAATCCGGACGCTGGCATGTCTACGGTGATGAACTTTTCCGTCTGAAAGACCGCCATGGCAGGGATTTTGCTCTGGGGCCCACTCATGAGGAGATTATCACTGACCTGGTGAGAGGTGAGGTACACTCCTATAAACAGCTGCCCCTCTTGCTGTACCAGATTGCCAACAAATACCGGGATGAGCGGCGTCCGCGTTTTGGCCTGATGCGGGGCCGGGAATTCGTCATGAAGGACCTATACTCCTTTGACCGGGATGAGGCAGGGTTAGACGAAAGTTATCAGCATATGTATGATGCCTATACCAGGGTGTTTACCCGCTGTGGCCTTAACTTCCGGGCTGTTGAAGCAGATGCCGGGGCTATTGGGGGTAACAACACCCATGAGTTTATGGTCATTGCTGAATCAGGTGAAGCGGCAATTGTCTACTGTGACCGGTGTGATTATGCTGCTAACGTGGAGAAAGCCGAGGCTACCGCCCAGGAGCCTGTCCCTGAAAAACTCAAGGCCAGGGAGGAGATCGCTACTCCGGGGGTAAAGACCATTCAGGAAGTATGCGAGTTCTTGAGAATTCCTGCCGGGAAAACCATTAAGACCCTGGTCTACCGGACTGAAAAGGGCCTGGTGGTTGCTTTGCTGCGCGGTGACCGCACTCTCAACGAAATTAAGCTGCAAAAAATAACTGATACCCTGCAGCTTCACCTTGCTGAGGAGGCTGCAATCAGGGCTGTCACAGGTGCAGAGGCAGGTTCTGCAGGACCTGTAGGTCTTCCCAAAGGCAACCTAAATGCTAAAGAGGAAGAATTGTACCTGGTTGTAGCCGATGCGGAAGTCTCCAAACTGATCAATGGAGTGTGTGGAGCCAATAAAACCGGATTCCACATGGTTAATGTAAATTACGGTAAGGATTTTACTGCTGATGCAGTAGCAGATATCCGGACTGTAGAAGCAGGAGAACCCTGTCCTAAGTGTGGCGCCCCCCTGCAGACAGCCAGGGGCATTGAGGTAGGACAAGTTTTTAAGTTGGGTACAAAGTACAGCTCAGCCTTAAATGCCAAATTCCTGGATGAAAACGGGAAAAGCCAGGATATGGTCATGGGCTGCTACGGAATCGGAATCACGCGGACTATGGCTGCTGCCATCGAGCAAAACAATGACGAAAACGGAATAATCTGGCCGGTGAGCATTGCCCCGTACCATGTTGTGGTGGTTCCGGTGAGCAACAAGGATGCTGACCAAATGTCTGCAGCAGAAAAGCTGTACAATGAACTCACCGGGCTTGGGCTGGAAGTAATCCTGGACGACCGTAATGAGCGGCCCGGTGTGAAATTTAAGGATGCTGACCTCATAGGCTATCCCTTCCGGATTACCATCGGGCCCAAAAGCCTCCAGGAAGGGACAGTAGAGCTGCGCCGGCGTAGAGACGGTCAAACCTGGACCCCCAAAGTGGAAGAGGCAGCTGCAATGGTGGCTGACCTGCTAAAGGGCTAATCAGGGTATAATACTTTCATGGGTTGGTTATCTTGGGAATAAGATGTAGCAACAAGACCAAGTTTCCAATTCGGGGGGGTATCCATGAAAATAGCCACAGTTATCCCAGCCTTCAATGAGGAGCAGACCGTTGGCAGTGTGGTCGAGATTGTGCGTTCTGTACCGGAACTGGCCGAGGTCATTGTGGTCTGTGACGGTTGCACTGATGATACAGCTAAGGCAGCCCGGCAAGCAGGGGCTAAAGTAATAATGCTGCCAGAGAACAGGGGTAAAGGTGCGGCCATGCTAATTGGAGCTGCCCATACCTCTGCAGAGGTTATAATTTTCGTAGATGCAGACCTCATCGGTCTAAAGCAGAAGCACTTGTTAGATCTGGTACACCCGGTACTGGTGGGTGAAGCAGATATGACTGTAGGGATATTCGCCAGGGGAAGGCTGGCTACAGACCTGGCCCAATTCATTGCCCCCTACCTGTCAGGACAAAGGGCCATGCGTAAGCAACTGCTCAACTGGATTGACAACATGGAAGTGGCCCGTTACGGTATTGAGGTGGCCATAACCAATTATGCCCGGGAGAATGGGTGGAAGGTTAAGGAAGTGGAACTGGAAGACCTCACCCACATCATGAAAGAGGAAAAGCTTGGCTTGATAAAGGGGTTGGGAGCCAGGATGAAGATGTATTGGGAGATCGCCAAGTGCCTTACCCACCGGTAACGGTGGGATGTTGCTGCGGTCTCCTTTGCACTGCATCTGCGCGGCTGACAGGTTAAGCTATTTTCGGAGTAACCCTGCCCAGCGGAGGCAGCTTTTGGGGGGATGACACAGTGGAGAGTTCAGCGGCTTCAGCAGCAAAGAAAGAGAAAGCCTTTGCTTTTCAGGACTATGTACGTAAATCTAACTTGCCTGAAGAAATTAAGGCTATTTTGTATAAAGGCTGTGTCCAAAAGGTAGAAATCAGCACTGCCAGGCGTTTATGGAAGGTCTGTTACGCTTTGCAAGAGCACGTTCCCAAGATGTGGCTGGACAAGCTGGCCGGCGAGATTTGCAAGGATATAGCACAACTGCAGGCTCTGGAGATTGTTCCGGTCTATAACCGGCAGGATTTGGAGCCCCGGGAAGCAGTTGAGGAGTACTGGCCCGAAATTGTCTATACCATTATGAAACTAAGCCCCGTAGCCGGAAACTGGTTGCAGAATACCTCGCGCAGTTGGGAAGGCGACACGCTCCGGCTTGCTGTGGGTACTAACATCGGCGAGGCATTTCTCCGCGGGAAGGGCTGGCTGCAGGAGATAGGCAGGATTATTGACCTGGAATTAGGCCTAAAGGTGCGTATAGAAGCCCAGGTCAGCGAAGAATATTCCACTGATTCTGCCTGGTTGGAACAGCAGCAGCAAGCGGAAATTGATGCTTTGTTGGAAGCAAGGACTCAGGCTGCGGCCCCGGCTCCGGAGGAAAGCCAGGCTGAGGGCAAAGGAGTTCCACCGGCAGCTGCCCTGCCGGCTGACGGTGTTCTCCTGGGTAAGCCCATTAAAGGGGATCCGGTACTG
>JAJZTU010000130.1 GCA_021848765.1 Bacillota bacterium | reverse complement strand
CCCCCGGTGTCATGACACACGTAACACAGGGTGGTAATCGTCGACTGGGTTGTAAGCATCGGCCCCACGGCTCCATGGGCCACATGACAGGCAGCACAATTTTCGGTATCGCTTAAATACAGGCCATGAGGACTAAAACCTTTAAACGTAATGGTACTATTAGCCATAATGATGTTGTTTACCATATCCTGAACATTATTCACAGTAATTGTATAAGTCTTAGTGCTGTTTTGTACAGCGGTAGTAATCTGGACAGCGAAATCGTTATCAATACTGGTGATACCGGTAATGTTCAAGGTGGTTGCCCCACCGTCGGTTTTAATGGTGTAATTGGCAGGGTTGGTAGAGGAAGCAGGTTGAACCCTTTCACTGAATCTCAAGATTACGGCAGTTTTGCTGCCGGACCAAGCCTTCGCCAGCCCGGGAGGGGTAGTATCAGTCACATAACTGATAAAATTCCCCCTGTTGCCCGTACTTATCACATTATTAGCCATATCTTTTACATTTATAACAATGAGTCCATATCCGGTACTGGGCGCCTGGGTCCCTGTGGTCAAACGTACTGTTTTGTTTCCGGTCTGCAGCGCTGCCGCAGAGATGCTCAGTGACGGACTGATACTGTAATTGGCGGTATTTTGGGCAGTAGTGGCCTCGACCTGTTCACTGAAAATAACATCCACATGGGTAGCATCCACTGCAAAAACCCCGGTAACGGCGGGTGGTGAAGTATCGCCGCCCAAAAAGGTTATCTGGCTATTAGCCGCAATGCTGTTATTAGCCGCATCCTGAATATTATTCACGGTGATCGTATACAAGGTGTTGCACTAAACCGCTGCGCGGTGGCACGTGGTATCCCGTTTTATGATATCATCTTTCCTAATACCAAATTATTAGGAAAGGATGTTGTACCTTATGTCCAATTATTACGAACAAATGAAGTTTGAGATGGAACTTCGCGGCTATTCCCAGCACACCAAGAAACATTACCTGAGTCATGTTCGGTTACTTGAAAGCTACATAAGTAAGCCTTTGGATCAGGTCTCTCCCGAGGAAATCAAGCTGTTTCTTCACCACAGGATTAAACAGGGCATCAGCTACAGCAACATCGATATTGCCTGCAATGCTTTCAAGGTCATGTTTAACTCTGTTTTGAACCGTAACTGGTCCGATGATGTTATCGTCCGGCCCAGAAGACAAAAGAAGCTCCCCTATGTTCTCTCCAGGTCTGAAATCCTCTCAATCATCGAGCGTATCCCTAATGTTAAACACAAAGCCATCCTGCTTACTGCCTATTCTTCCGGCCTGCGAATTAGCGAAGTTCTCAATCTGGCCGTTTCCGACATTGACTCCAAAAACATGCTTATCAGGGTTCGTTGTGGCAAAGGAGGCAAAGACCGCTTTACAGTTCTCGGCCAGGAAAACCTGCATATTTTAAGGCATTATTGGAAGTTATATAAACCCAAAGATCTCCTTTTCCCAGGCTTGATTCCAGGTAAGCCTGTTGTTGCAAGAAATATTCAGAAGGTATTCCAGACTGCCAAGGATAAAGCCGGTATCTCTAAACCCGTTTCTGTCCATTCCCTTCGTCACAGCTTCGCTACTCATCTTCTTGAAAACAATACTGATTTGCGAACCATTCAGGTTCTTTTGGGGCACGCCAATATCAGAACCACCTGTATTTATCTTCATCTTTCCACTAAAAGAATTTCCTCCATCAAAAGTCCCCTGGATGGTGGTGAATCCCATGCCTGAAATCCAGGATATTTTTAATGCTATAAAACCTGATGGCCTGTCACCTGAGCAGAATAAAGCCTTTTTTGCTATCAGAAGTTGCAGAACTGATACTCTCGGTTCCCATGTCGACCGGTGTGACAGTTGTGAACATATTCATATTTCCTATAATTCCTGCCGGAACAGACACTGCCCCAAGTGCCAGGGTTCCAAACAGCAGGAATGGGTGGAAGCCCAATTGTCCAAACTCCTTCCCGTTGGCTATTTCCATGTGGTTTTTACTTTGCCTCAGGAACTTAATTCTATTGTCTTCCAGAACCAAGATATCCTCTATTCCATCCTGCTGAAATCAGCTGGGGATACCATTATTGAGCTGACCAAAGATCCTAAATTCCTTGGCGCCCAGACTGGGGTCACGGCAGTTCTGCACACTTGGGGGCAAAACCTTTCCTTCCATCCCCATGTCCACTGCTTGGTACCGGGGGGTGGTCTTTCCAGGGACGGCCTGAGGTTCATTAAATCAAGTAAAAAATTCTTCATACCGGTCAAAGTGATTTCACGCAAATTGAAAGGTAAGTTCCTTTTTCATCTGAAAAATGCCTGGCGTAATGGGGATATCAAGTTTTTTAGCTCCCCTGAACTGGCTCATGAGGTTAACTTCCTCAATTTGCTTAGCGCTTTGTACCAAAAAGAGTGGGTTGTCTACTGTAAAAAGCCGTTTAAGTCTCCCTGGCATGTTGTTAGCTACCTGGGTCGTTATACCCACAAAGTAGCTATTTCCAATTCCAGGATTGTGGACTTTAACGAATCCACTGTGACTTTCAAATGGAAAGACTACAGGGATCACAACCAGGTTAAGCTTATGACTCTTGATGTTACAGAGTTTGTACGGAGATTTCTGCAACACGTTCTTCCGTCAGGCTTTACCAGAATCAGACACTACGGCCTTCTATCCAGCCGCAATGTCGGTACAAAACTGGCCCGGTGTATCAAGCTTGCAGGTGTTAGGCCTGTTGTACCCAAAATCATCAAACACGTTAGTACCTGCCCCCTCTGCGGCGGTGTGATGGTATTTGTCGGTGTCATCGATAGCGCAGTTGCAGTAACGTAAAACATTGATAGAACACTCTACGCCTTTTAACAAGCCTGTTTTTGGGGAGGGGGAAAGTATGCCCTTTTGGGTCGTTGTTGCTGCATTACATGCCCATTATTGGTGGCATTTTCCTTATATTGTGCTGTGGTTGTCCCAATTTCATGGGTAGGGAAAACATTGAATTCCCATAGCCAACTCCCTGCTGCAGACGGTTTAGTACAACACGAGATTCATGATGTTCCGGATACTTCTATATTGTTTCTGAAGGCCTCGCAGCTACACATGCGCCGGAGCCTTCTGTTTTTATAAACTTGGAACATCATAAATCTCTAAACTGTTATCGGAAGTGCCGGGGCTTGCATTGAATCCCAGAAAATGTTATCATGATTATGTAATACATTCGAATACATGCCGAGGTGCGGTATGAAAATAAAACGAGTTTTTAATTCCGAGTTTGAAAAAGTATTCAATGGAACCCTTATTCTCGATCAGGATATCGAGGATAAATTAGATATAAAACACAAAGTATACCGAGATGACTTGTTTGATGCGTTTAGTGACCCTTATTTGGTAGTAATGAAAACAAAACAGAAATCACCAATTTCCAAAAATGTACCTAAATCAAAGGGAACTGTCTACGAAATCCTGTGTGAAGCAGCTTCAGGTAGAGTATTGTTTGTGGTCGGCAGGCTTTTCCCGGACGGAAATATGTACATCATTACTGCTTATTGGGCGGATACGGCTCTTGAGGATCTTTATCGCCACGAAAGCGAGGTGCTTCGAGATGAGTAAGAAAGAAAGAAGAAAAATTCATGTTAAATCTGTTCAAGATGTGTCAAACCTTGGGCAAATTACTAAAGACGAACTACTGGCTGATATGGTAAAATTCGACAAGGATACCTACAATCCTCTTGAGACTCTTGAAGATAAGGAAGTTCTTATTCCCGACCATAAATCGGAAATTGTTACTATTCGGTTAACACGACATGAAAAAGAATTGCTCAAAAAAATCGCCCGTGAAAACGGATTAACAGGAAGTGCCCTAATTAGAATGATTATTACCAGGTCATTAAAAAAACCCGAATTCTTTCTATAAATGCATGCTCGAGAGGAAAATCCTCTCTTTTTTCTTTTCCCGGCATTTCCGATAACGTTCAGGGCGTCCACGAACTCACTGGCTGGCGCGGCTTTTGCCAGCCTTCATCTCGCCCAAATCCGCAAAAGCCGTGACAGTCTGTGAGTTGGGCGGACATATCAGCTTACGGTTGTTAACCAGCCGTGGAAGCCAGTGTTATCTGATGCGGCCACTCTTATAAGACCTGACCCCAATAAATAGGACCCATTGCTTGGCAGAAATAACGTAAATATAACCTGTCTCTTCCTTTTCGGTGCCAAAATTCCCAATGACCACTACCGTAAATCGTCATGACCTGGAACCCTGGCCCCAGCAAGCAACTTACCATTCTTCCTGTCGCTTCCTCTTCGGTTACCGGATTTCGATTGACTACTATAGTAAATCGTCAAGACCCGGAACCCCGGCCCCAGCAAGATAACTATGCCATTCTTCCTGTTGCTTCCTCTTCGGTTACCGGATTCCGATTGACCACTATCGCAAATCGTCGAGACCCGGAACCCCGGCCCCAGCAAGCGAATTACTCTTCTGCCCTGCCGCAAAGTCCCGGGGCCCACAATTCCGATTACTGTTTTCAAAATAATCCAATTCAGACCCCAAAGAATACTCCGATATGGCCGTTTCAGATAACATCTTCATCACGAACTGGTTCGTTCACACCCCCAAAATCCGGAGATTAGACGAACTCGTTCGTTTAATCTCCCTACCTATAACATTTACTCTTTCCTCAAATTCAGTTGATCTAAAGGGCTTCGAATCCGTTTTAAGTCCCTTTCACTTACGTGAGTATAGATTTCCGTAGTTTTAGAACTTACATGTCCAAGTAACTCTTGAATATAGCGTAAATCAGTTCCCCCCTCTAGTAAATGAGTGGCAAAAGAATGCCTCAGGGAGTGCACCGATACATCTTTTCTGATTTCTGCTTTTTCACACGCCTGCTCAAATATCTTTTGTACCGTGCGCTCAGTAAGGTGCCGTCCGGGTTGAACACCCGGGAATAACCATTTCCTTGGCCTATATTCTTCAAAATATATCCTCAAAACTTCTAGAGCCAGTTGGGAAAGCAGGGTATATCGATCTTTCCTGCCTTTACCCTGCCTGACATGAATCAACCCCCGGTCGCTATCAATATCCTCCATTCTTAATCGCACAACTTCACCCACACGTAGCCCGGCAGAATAAACCAAAAGTAGAATCGCCCGGTGTTTTAGATTATAAATACTCTCCAAAATCCTTGTTACTTCTTGTTGGCTAAGTACATCCGGTAATTTTTGCTCCCGCTTAGGTCTGGGTAATTTTGTGGTAACCTCCGTTTTATGTAGTACATTTTTATATAAAAATTTAATAGAACTGACAGCTTGGGTAACAAAGGAATGAGATGTTTTTTCCTTTCCCAACAAATGCAATAAGTATTGACGAATTTCCGGTTCTCCTAACTCCATTGGATCCTTGGAATAAAAACAGATGTAATGTTTGATGTGCCATAAATAAGTTTTGCAGGTTTTCGGGCTATAACCCCGTAATTTTAGTTCTTTTTCTACTTGTCCAAGTAGTTCTTCTCCGGCGTCATTTCCTTTAACAAAGAAAGTGTGTTGTAAGAAAGGGTCTGCTATAATCTGCTCTCCTGTGAAAGCCTTAGCCAGTTCTAAAAGCGCCTTCTCAGTATGAGGAATAGACCAGTACTTTTTATCAGAATGCCAGCGCCGACCCTCAACAGACCTAATCTTTTTTACAAGCTCCTGATTATATGGAAAAATAACCAACACTTGTCCATTTTCTCCCTTTGTTATCCGGATGCTCATCCGCTTACTCCTTGCTCATTTGCTTTTTCCTTTTTCAAACATTAGTTCCATCTATTCCTATAATAGCATCCTTTCTGGCTAGAGTAAATGGTGTTGTAAATAAAACGTTCATGACTCTGCGAGTCACAAATTAGGATGAAAATTGCATTTTCATACAAAAAACCCATTATCTGAACCGGATTTGGTGACCCGGCAAAGACAAAGGGCTTCTTTGATCTACATATTCTCATTGCATGAAAAGTAGTGCAGCGGAGGCTTAGGGATTCTGCTTTGTGATAAAGCCTATTCCAATCAAAACGCATAAACCGCCTAAAATATGAGCCCACGATAACGGTTCATTCAAAACTATATAAGCAAGCAACACTGCACTAACAGGCATAACCCCTGTAAAAACAGCCGCTGTACTGGCCGGGACTTTGGCAACACCTTGAAACCATAGGATATAGGCTACGACTGTAACAACGATACCAAAATATAAGATATACAGCCAATCCCTGAGACTCACTGCAGAAAAATCAAAACTAAGCGCTTCATAAACCGTGAGTGGCAAAAACATCAGAAATCCCATAAAACTCATCAAGGTTGCTGCAGATAAAGGAGAGACCGTATCCGGTAAGACCTTTCGCAAAATCGTAAACAGCGCTTCACCAATTACCGCGCCAAATATCAACAAATTACCAAGCAGCGGGAACACACCACTCTCTGTTTTATTAATTCCTATCAGGTTAAACATCAAGATTCCTAAAACGGTGAACAAAATTCCCAAACTTTTAGTTAAGGACAGCCGCTCCTTAAGAAATAAAAAAGAAATAATGCCCACCATTGCCGGTGTTGTGCTGGTAATAATGCCGCTTTCCACCGCACCGGTGAACTTTACGCCATATAGCAAAAAGATATTAAACAAAAATACACCTGTAAGTGCTTGAAGAAACAGAATCGCCCATTCTCTTTTGCTTACCGGAACAAAACCCTTTTCCAGTTTGAGCATCAGAGGCACTAACATCAGGGAACTAATTGCAAACCTCATTCCGGAAGACAGAAAAACCGGAAAGCTGGCAACGATAAGTTTACCTGCAACAACAGAACTCCCGACTATAGCCATAGCCAAAGTCATTTGCAAATAAGCGCTTAAATTTTTATGCATAGGCAGTCTACCTCCATTTTGAGCCACAGATATGCGGAAAGTAATCCGAACATCCATAATAAGCCCGACTGCCTATATTTTATTAAGCTTAAACAGAAAGGTCTTGTATACTTTTGCTATATTGACCCGGAGTAAATCAAGTTCCCTGCTAAAGGTGATATTTTTCCATCCGGTAAATCAAGGCCGATCTGGTAATGTTCAACAAACGGGCAGCCTGGGACTGGTTGCCACCGCTTTTTTCCAAAGCCTTGCTAATTAAATCCTTTTCTACTTCTTCTAGAGACAGGCCATCTTCCGGAAAATCTATCAGTACATTTTTTACTGTTCTGGTTTCACCGGTCATTTCATGAGGCAGGTATTGGGGGGTAAGCAGATCTTCACTGCATAAGATAACTGCCCGTTCAATAGCATTTTCCAGTTCCCTGATATTCCCGGGCCATCCGTAATTACTTAGCCGCTCTAACGCCTCGGCGCTCACACCTTTGATGTTATGGCGAAAGTCATACTTGCTTAAGAAAAACTGTACCAGCTCAGGAATGTCAGCCTTTCTCTCCCTTAGTGGCGGCAAATATACCGGAATCACCTTTAAACGGTAATAGAGGTCCTCCCGAAAGTTACCTTCCTGGACGGACTTTTGGAGGTCCCGGTTGGTAGCGGCAATAATTCTGGCATCCAATCTGACCTGTTCATTTCCCCCAACCCTTTCAAAAACTTTTTCCTGTAAAACCCGTAAAAGCTTGACCTGTAAAAGGGGAGACATTTCGCCTATTTCGTCCAGGAAGATGGTACCCCCGTTAGCAATTTCCAGTTTACCTTTTTTTCTGGCTGCCGCTCCGGTAAAAGCACCCCGTTCATAACCAAACAACTCGCTTTCCAGCAAGTTCTCCGGAATAGCTGCACAATTGATAGCCACAAAGGGCTTGGCAGACCTGCTGCTTTGCTGGTGAATCAGCCGGGCTGCCACCTCTTTACCGGTACCGCTTTCCCCTTGAATAAGCACAGTAGCGGGGGTATCCGCTACCTTGGCAACCAGCTCCTTCACCTCGATAATAGCCGGGCTGTGCCCAATCAAACAGGTTTTAAGTTTTTTTCCCAGCTCACCCCGCAGAAAATCTACCTCACTGGCCAGTTCCACAACCTCTAAGGAACGCCTGATGAGCAGCTTAAGTTCTTCCATGTCAAAGGGTTTGGAAATATAATCCGCCGCTCCCATCTTCATGGCTTGGATGGCAGTTTCCACTGTGCCATGGGCTGTAATCATGATTACAGGCACCTGGGGCTGCTCCTGTTTCATGGCCCGCAGGACCTCTACCCCATCCATATCCGGCAGCTTAAGGTCCAACAGCACCAGGTCGGGACTCCGGTCGGCAAAGGTAGCCAGGCCCTCTGAACCATTGGCTGCGCTGACAGTCCGGTAATTTTCCCTGGTTAGGGCCTTCTCAATAATCCAGCGCATGTGTTCTTCGTCATCGATAATTAAGATTGTGGCTGCCAAAGCTCCCTCACCTCTCTCCGTGTTCTACCGGCAGCTTGATTTGGAACACTGTACCTTCCCGGGGCTTGCTGCTGACTTCAATTTTGCCCCGGTGCATCTCCACAACTTTGTGCACCATAGCCAAGCCCAGGCCGGTACCGGTATTTTTAGTGCTGAAAAAGGGGTCAAATAATTTATCCAGGTCTACATCCGGAATGCCGCGACCGGTATCGGCAAATTTAATAATTACGTGACTGCCGTCAAAGGAGGATTGCACCTCTAACTTCCCACCCCCGGGCATAGCCTCCACTGCGTTAAAAATCAGGTTCAGGAAAACCTGTTTAAGCTTTTCCACATCAGCATAGACCCGGGGCAGCTGCTCAGCGGTATGGATGTGCAAACTGACCTTGTGCTGCTGAAAGTAGGATTTGGAAAAACCCAGGACCGATTCCAATACCTCATTGAGATTAACCGGTTGAAAAATCGGCGGGACCGGCTTGGCATAGTCCAGAAGTTCCCGGATTATTTTATTCTGCCGTTCAACCTGTTCATTTAGCACAGCCAGATACTCCTGCATTTGGCGCTGTTGGCCGAATTCATCCTGCATCACCTGGACAGTGGCTTTCATTATTCCC
>JAJZTU010000129.1 GCA_021848765.1 Bacillota bacterium | reverse complement strand
CAGAAGTCTCCAGAAGGGCATAATTAACATGCGAAGGGTCGGGAATTCCCTTTTCTCTCAGTTGGGTCAACAGGTCCTCGAGATTGTACCGGCACCTGCGCATTTCGGCAATTTGCAATTCCCCGTTAGCGACGATTACCGAAGGTTTGCCGTCAATAACCCCCCTGAGCCACATGCTTTTTAGGGCCAGGAAAGCAAGCAGGATTTCGGCCGCAACTACTACCAGAATGGGGACAATACCTTCCAGCAGCGGTTTGTCCATTTCCTCCATCGGGATGGCGGCCAATTCAGCCACAATTACCGAGACTACAAAGTCAAAGGTGGAGAGCTGGCCGATTTCCCGTTTTCCCATCAGGCGAATGACCACAAGGACTATCACATAAATTAACAGAGTTCGCACAATAATATCCAGCAATCTTGACACCCCTTGTTTTCAGTCTACAAAAAGCAAGCCGGTTTGAGCCTTAGTTTCTCCTAAGCAAAAAAAAATATTGAAATAAGCGGAAAAGCATAATTATCTCCGTTTTGGAAATCTTATTATTTGGGGAAAAGCTGCGGGAAGGAGCTATAAATTATGAAAACAAGGGAGCTTTTTACTTATTATAATATTAATCTGGATCTTGCCTTGGAGGCTCATGAAATTGTCCGGGGGGAAACCGGCCAGGAAATTCCGGGAGTACGTGTGGACCGCGAAAGATACAACCACAGCGCTGTCACAACTGTAGAAGTTGTAGAAAAACAAGCGGAACAAACTATGGGCAAACCGGTAGGTAATTATATTACTATCGAAGCCCCCGGAATCAGGGAAAACAATAAGGATATTCACCGGGAGGTCAGTGAAATTCTGGCCCGGAAACTGGGCGAAATACTGCAACTCCGGGATAACAGTACCGTACTTTTAGTCGGCCTGGGCAATTGGAATGCAACTCCGGATGCCCTGGGGCCTCATGTTATCAAGTACAGCCTGGTAACCCGGCACCTGCATGAATATGCCCCCCAGGAATTAAGCGGCAACCTGCGCCCTGTGTGCGCCCTGTCTCCCGGTGTCTTGGGAATCACGGGAATTGAGACCGCGGAGATAATCAAGGGAGTAGTGGACAGGGTTCATCCGGATTTGGTGATTGCCGTTGACGCCCTGGCTGCGGGCAGTGTGGAACGGATTGCCACTACAATCCAGTTGGCTGACACCGGAATCAACCCCGGCTCCGGGCTGGGTAACCGCAGGCCTGGCATTAATCAGGAGATCATGGGCGTACCTGTAATTGCGATTGGCGTTCCCACAGTAGTCCACGCTGCCCTGATAGCCCACAGCGCTATAAACCAACTGATGGAAGAATTCAAAACCAGCCCTACTCTGTATCAGATGTACAAGAACTTGCGCCCGGAAGCGGTTCAGGAAATCCTGGACAAGGTTTTAAAGCCCTTTGCCGGAAACCTGATGGTAACACCAAAGGAAGTAGATGAATTAATTACCAATATTTCCAAGATTATTGCCAGCGGTATTACCATGGCCTTGCATCCTGCAATAGATGCCCAGGAAGCCGCCAAATATCTGCACTGAAGTTTTAGGCCTGCTAAAATACAAACTGACAGGCGGGTATGCCTGTCAGTTTTAGCCTCTATGGAAACCGCGAACACGGAAACCGCGAAACACGGGAACTGCTTACTTACCGGGTGGTGGTTTGACTGGCCAGGGCTTGTTCAGCCATTTGCACCATCTTTTTGGTCATCCAGCCACCAACACTACCACATTCACGAGAGGTCATGTTCTCCCAGCCTTGAGTCTGAATCTTGCTAGTCAAGCCGATTTCGTTAGCGATTTCGTACTTGAACTGGTCAAGGGCACGGGCAGCACCGGGAACTGCGGGTTGATTTGTGTTACGTCCTCCTCCTGGCATCTTAACACACCTCCGTAGTACTTATTTTTGGTACGAATGTTATCCTTGAGTGTTACCTGCCAGAGCTTGCTCAGCCATTTGCACCATCTTTTTGGTCATCCAGCCACCAACACTGCCACATTCACGGGAAGTCATGTTTTCCCATCCGGCGGTTTGGATTCGACCAGTCAGCCCAATCTCGTTGGCAATTTCATACTTGAATTGGTCGAGAGCTTTGGCTGCTCCGGGTACAGCGGTTTTGTTAGTATTTCTCGGCATTTTGTTTCACCTCCTTTTCCTCTTGGTGTTCTTATTATCCTCTGGTTCAGGACATTGTATACAGGTACTTTCTGTGGGCCTTAGCAACTGGCTGGTAACTTTTCCATTTCCCTTTTTGGCTGGATTTTTTTCAAAATCATCGAATTTAGCGCCGGCCGGGGTTAATTTGGCCTTTGACAGCCGCTCTACCGGGAGTTTGTTCCGGACTCAGATCCGTTTTCGCCAAGACGTCTACCTGCTGTTCACCCAGGCCGGTAATACCGATTTCAGAGGCTACTTCATACTGGAACCGCTTTAAGGCAGGGTTCATGGGAAAATCAGCTTTGTTCTTCCTGGTCATATGTGCCACCTCCTTTACGGTTTGATCAGGAACCTTAAGGAGAATTAACCAGGGGATTAATCCCCTGGCCGGTGCGAAGTTCATGCGGATGTGAGCAACGAACGCTACCGGCGCTGCTGGGCAAGGCTCCGTTCCGCAATCTCAATGGCTTTGTGCACCATCATACCACAGGCACGGGAGGAGACACCACCAAAGCCTTCCCTTTGGACAACATCTGCCACTCCTAGTTCCTTGGCAATTTCCCACTTGAGACCTTCGGACATTATTCCCCGCCTTCTGGCCATAATGCTTACCTCCTTTTTTCGCACCATTTATAGTTTGTGTGACGATGGGTGGTTTATGCTGCAAAAATTTCCCCAATTAAGGGGATATATTCTGCTTACCCGTTAAGTAATTTTTCATCCAACCGCTATGTAATTCTTCATCAATAAGATTGGCCCAAAGGACTTCCAGGACCCAGGGTTCTGGAGTTTTTGCAATTAGCTTCTTGTAGTCGGCAATTGCTCTTTGCTCACCTAAAATAGCTATGGAAAGCAGTTTGTCCTCACCTATTTTGTCAACAGCGCTCATGATTCCTTCCATTCCCAGACGGGCGAATTGCTTTCCCCAGGAGCTCTCGCAGGCTGCCGTCAGCCAGCCGACATCACCACCCATTTGCCTGAGCAGGGTGGCGATTTTTTCCACATGCTCCTGTTCAATCTGGGCAAAACGGTTTAGGGCTTCACGAAGGTGGGTGTCTGCAACTTGGTGGGCCTGGGCCTTATATAATTGAACCTGATTGATTTCCAGAAGCAGAAACCAGTTGAGGCTTTTTCCCAAATCCCGGTCCATGAAAAACCCACCCCTTCGCTTCAATAAAGGTACACTACCCCAAAGCCTCCCCGGGGATATTCCCAGTGGATGTTTTTATGAATACAACTATACTGGCAGGCCCCGCATTCCACACAGCGGGTGTAATCCACCGCCAGTTTGCCGCCCTCCCAGGAGAAAACCCGGGAAGGACAGAAATTAGTGCAGGAATGGTCAGGGCACTTATTGCCACAGGTTGTCTGTTTGATTATGTAGATATGGGGTTTATCATCAACGTCGATAAGCAAATTGTCCAACGGGTCATATGCTGCGTATTTTTCCAATGAATTTGACCTCCTGAAGAAGATGGACATAACCTGAGGAATGCCAACCTATTAAACCTCTTGGTTCGCCCTAAAATGCTTCCCAGTATTTGTAGCCGTTATAAAGGTCAAACAGGGTTTTGGCCAGTGGCTGCTCACTTAAAATGGTATTGGTTATAAGCTGGGTCTTTTCCCTGCTGGTGACCAGACCCTCTGAAAAATAGGCGTAGCCTAAATCATTTAAGGTCTTGCTCAACAAATAATCCGCATCAGGGTTTTTATGATAGTATTCGACGGTTTGCTCCCCTGCTTTCATATCCTTAAGGAAAAAGCTCCGGTTCACCTTGTTAGCATAGGCTGCCAAGGTCTTGGCGGTAAAATCCCCCTTGGCCTTGGCCTGAACTATAGCCTGGGCTCCAAATTGCCCGGTCAGCATGGCGAGGTCAGTGCCCCTGCGCCCACTGATCATCCCGGCTGCGTCGCCTACCACAACTATTCCGTCCGAACATAGCTTGGGTAAGGCCTTGTAGCCCCCTTTAGGAATCATGTGGGCTTTATATTGGACAACTTTTGCCCCTTGAATTAACCGTTTAACCAGGGGATGTTGTTTGGTCCTTTGCAGAAGCAGGTCAGGACTCAGTCCTTTCTGCATAAGGTCCCACAGATAGCCACCGGCAATCATGGATAAGGTGTTTTTGTTGGTCCAGATGCCGGCTTTGCCGATAGCTCCGGCGGTGGGATAACCAAGCATCCCGATAATGGCCCCCTGGTCCTTTTCCAGATTGAACCTTTCTTCAATAATCTTGCTGTCCAGTTCCATAATCTCCTGGGCGTACAGGGTTAATTGATGAGGCGTATAGTCCTGGCGCAGTTTAGCCTCTTTGGTCAACAGGGAGGTAACACCCTCAGCCAGTACCACAGCATCGGCTCCCAGCTCACTGCCATCGTCCAGGACAACTCCTATGGCCTTTTTCCCCTTGTACTTGACATGGCGGACCAAAGTCCCACAGATAAGATGTACCCCGGCCTTTCGGGCCTGTTCAGCCATCCATTTGTCAAACTTGGCCCTTAAAACGGTGAATTTATTATAAGGCTCTTTAGCAAAGCGTAAACCGTTAAATCCCATATTTACAACAGAATCTTCCTCCATAAACCAGGCCTCGTCCCGGACTACTGCCCTCTCTACCGGGGCGTCATGCCAAAAAGCCGGAAAAATTTTTTCCGTTGTCTCCCGGTAAATGGTACCACCAAACATGTTCTTACTACCGGGAAATTTGCCCCGTTCGAGCAAAGCTACCGACAGGTTGTTTTTAGCCAGGGTGAGCGCGGCTACCGAACCGGCCGGACCGGCTCCAACTACAATTGCGTCATAATGATTTTTATTCATCAGTGTTCCCCCGGTTCAAGTTTCTTAGCTTTATTATCTTAAGTCAGCCGGAGGGATATACATTCAGTTCCGTTTTGAGCGGTAGTTTCACCGTCAAAAATAAAAAACCCCAGCTAAAAAACTGAGGTTTAATACTGTCTGTATATATATTGAGTGGAACTAGATAGCCCGTTGAACCTTTCCGGAACGCAGGCACCGGGTGCAGACCCGGATTCTTTTAGGAGTACCGTTGACCAGGGCTTTTACCCGCTGGAGGTTAGGACTCCAGGTTTTCTTGGTCCGGATATGGGAATGGCTGACAGCCATACCGGTTACAACACCTTTATTACAAATTTCGCATCTTGCCATATCTAGCACCTCCTTCACAAGCGATGTTTTCAAGCTATGCTAAGCAGTATTTCCCTTTTTCATTATGAACAGGGTGAAATCACTTTTTTATTCTATCAAATATCCCTAGGAATGGCAAGTATTAATTCTTGACACTCCCCAAATGTCCGGCAGGATTTTTTTTAAGGCTGTGGAATAATAAATTATATAGCATAGGCTATTACCAGAGGAGGTGTGGCCGGTGATTACCAAAGAAATGTCTATTTATGACGCTCTTCAAAGGCACCCGGAGTCACGGGAGATCTTCAAAAAACACGGCATGCACTGTTTGGATTGTATGGGTTCTGTGGCAGAGTCTATTGAAGCCGGCGCCAAGATGCACGGGATTAACCTGGATGAACTTTTGAAGGAACTTAACAGCCTGGCAAAGAACTAGATACTTTAGGAAGGGATTTCCCTTCCATTTTTCTTAACAAACTTTGTTTTAGGAGGGAGAGTAAAAAATGGCGAAGAAAAAGTCTACAGCTTTTGGTGGTCTGGATATTTCGGAAGAGGTAATTGCTACCATTGCCGGGGCTGCGGCACTAGAGTGCTACGGCTTGGTGGGCATGGCCTCACGAAAGATTATTGATGGCTTTGCCGAGATGCTGGGCAGGGAGTCCTTAAGTAAGGGCGTAGCGGTAGTCCTCGATGGCCGGGAGGTCAGCATTGAGCTTTATATTATTGTAAGTTATGGTGTTAAAATTTCGGAAGTTGCCAATAATGTACGGGAAAGAGTAAAATACTCTGTAGAAAACGCAACCGGACTGGTGGTACGGGAGATTAACGTGAATGTCCAGGGTGTGCGGGTGAATTAGGAGGAACTCGGGTGAAGGTTGAGCGACTTCAGGGTACGGAGCTGAAAAACCTTTTTCAGGCGGCAAACCGGCTCTTGACAGCAAAGCAAGATGAAGTGGATGCCCTGAATGTATTCCCTGTGCCTGATGGGGATACGGGAACCAATATGGCTCTAACTTTCCAGGCGGCAGTGTCCGGGATGGAGCAGGCCGCAGCTGATTCCGCATCCAAAGTAGCGGAGGCAGCGGCCCAGGGCTCACTCATGGGTGCCAGGGGCAATTCCGGCTTATTCTCTCTCAGCTATTGCGGGGTTTCGCCCTGGGTTTGGCGGGTAAAACGGATTTGGGCCCCAAGGATTTGGCCCAGGCCCTCCAATCCGGTGTGGATACCGCCTATCTCGGTGTGAAGAAACCTGTGGAGGGTACTATCCTGACGGTGGCCAGGCTGGCAGCTAAGGGAGCGGTCCAGTCCGCCAAAACAGGTTCGGGAGTTGTCGGGGTACTGGAAGCAGCTTATGCTTCCGCCCAACAAGCCCTGGTAGATACCCCGAAGCTACTGCCCGTCCTGAAACAGGTGGGTGTGGTGGATGCCGGAGGTATGGGATGGCTGTTGGTCCTGCAGGGTTTTCTACAGGCCGCCAAGGGCGAGACCTTGGCGGAGGAACTACCCGGTGGGAAGGCTTCCCTGACCGTGGAAACGGTTGACAGGCCAAGCCCGGACTTGCCAATTGCCGGCGATTTGCCGGTGAGCGTGGAACAAATTGAGTTTCAGTATTGTACTGAGCTTATTTTAAAGGGTGCAGCCCTGAATCAGGATGGCCTGAGCAGCGAGCTGGAACCTTGGGGAGATTCCCTGTTGGTGGTGGGCGACCCGTCCATGCTCAAGGTACATATTCACTCCAATCACCCGGGCAGGGTTTTGGAAATTTGTCTGAATCAGGGATCTCTTCACGAGGTCCATATTAATAATATGGTAGAACAATTTCAGAGCAAACAGCCACACTCAAAGCCCCTGGGCCTGGTGGCTGTGGCTTCAGGAGCGGGGTTGAAGAATATCCTGTTCAGCCTGGGAGTTGACCAGGTTATCGAGGGTGGGCAGACCAGTAACCCCAGTGCCGAAGACCTGATTAAAGCTATTGAAGCGGTCAACGCCGGGCGGGTGATTCTGCTGCCCAATAACAGCAATATTATTTTAGCCGCCCAACAGGCCCGGGAGTTAGTTAATAAACCGGTTGAAATTGTACCGGCCAAAAGTATTCCTCAGGGAATAGCCGCCCTGGTTGCCTTTGATCCGTACTCCACTCCTGAAACCAATCTGGAAAGGATGGTCTCAGCAGCAGCCCAGGTTGTCAGCGTGGAAATCACTTATGCAGTCAGGGATTCCCAGTGGGAAGGCCGTGAGATCAAAGCAGGCGATATCCTGGGTCTTGTTGAGGACCGGATCACGGTGGTGGGTCAGGAGATTAATCCGGTAGTTGAACAGGTATTGGACCGGGTATTAACTCCGGCCCAGGAACTGGTGACCCTTTTCTACGGTGGGGGTATTGGAGCCCGGGAGGCACATGATTTGCAAGTTGAGCTAAGCGAAAAATATCCTGACGTAGACTTTGAACTCCAGGAAGGTGGACAACCTTTATATTATTATATAATTTCAGTAGGGTGACGGTATTATTAACCCGGATTAATCAGTAAAGTTTAGCGTGGTTAGTGTGGAAGTGAGGTGTGAATAGTGGCTAAAATTAGGATTGTCACCGACAGTACCTGTGACCTGCCCAAAGAACTCCTTGAGCAGTACCATATTGGCCTGGTGCCCCTGAAGGTCATCTTTGGGAATGAGGTGTACCGGGATGGGATTGATATGTCCCCCAAGGAGTTCTACCAGCGTCTGCCCCTGGCAGAAAAGACTCCCACCACATCCCAACCTTCACCGGGTGAGTTTGTTTGTTTATATGAGCATCTGGCCAGGGAAGAGTACAGTGTGATTTCCATTCATATTTCCGGGGAAATCAGCGGCACAGTCCAGTCTGCGGAATTGGGAGGTAAAATGGTCCCTGACTTGGACCTCCATGTGGTGGATTCCAAAACAGTCAGCCTGGGCCTGGGCCTGATAGTGCTGGCTGCAGCCAAGGCTGCTATGGAAGGCCAAAGCAAAAGTGAGATTCTGGATTTGGTTAATGCGCTGGTATCCAGGTGCCGGCTTTACTTTGTGCTGGATACCCTGGAATACCTCCACAAAGGTGGCCGGATTGGCCGGGCCGGCGCCCTCTTGGGCAGCCTGCTGAATATTAAACCTATCCTGACTTTTAAGGACGGGGTTGTTACACCCGTGGACAAGCTCAGAGGCCGGAACCGGGCTATAGAGCGGATTCTGGCTCTGGTCAAGGAGCAAGCCGGTAACCGCAAGATAATGTGTGGAGTCCTCCACGGCAATGATTTCAGCGGAGTTATGAAGCTCCATGAGCGGGTTGTTAATGAATATGACTGTGCGGAAATACTGATTTCGGAGATTAGTCCGGTTATCGGTACCTATGCCGGTCCGGGTGCGGTGGGGCTGGCCTACTTTACGTTGTAGCATTGCCCTGGTTCTGTACAATGGACTGGACTTCACGTCTTGTTCTGGCCGGACTCTTTTGTCTCCGGTCGGGTACCTGTCCCGGTTAGGCGCTCTTAGTTCCGTACCAAGTCGCTCTAAGCTTGGTCTGCTAATAGAATCGACCAACCCTGCTGATGGGTCGTCCGTGACCCCAGCAGGGTTGCCGGCGTCCGTGCCGGCAAGGTCGATTCTATTGCAGACCTGCGCTAAGAGCGACTATGGTCCGGGGCCATGAGCGCCCGCACCGGGTCAGGTAACGACCTGAGCAAATTCTTCAGCAGCTAAGCCTTCACCGTCGCCTGATCATGAATTACCTCAGAT
>JAJZTU010000128.1 GCA_021848765.1 Bacillota bacterium | reverse complement strand
CATAGCTTTGGGTATGCCCAGCAGTTGTTACGGGATATGGGTGGCTTTTCTAACTTTGCCATCTCCTTTTCCATTATCTCAATTTTGACCGGAGCGGTAACCTTATACGGGTACGGGTTTGGGATGGGCGGACCGGCCGTAAACGGGATTGGCTGGCCGTTGGTAAGTATCTTCACCCTGCTAATTGCCGCCGGAATGGCCGAATTAGCCTCAGCTATTCCCACCTCCGGAGCCTTGTATCACTGGTCATCAATCCTGGGAGGACCCGGGTGGGGTTGGTTCACAGCCTGGTTTAACATGGTCGGTCAATTTGCCATTACAGCAGGGATTGATTTTGGGGCTGCCCAGTTTCTGGCGCCTCTACTGGGCGTAAAAGAGGATTGGTCTCATTTTCTGGTGTTATACGGCCTGATTCTGCTCAGCCACGGTTTGCTGAACCATTTCGGCATCAAACTTGTAGCCCGCTTAAACGATTTTAGCGCCACCTATCATATTATCGGAGTTTCAATCCTGGTACTGGGACTGTTAATTTTTGGCCCTAAACATGATGTAAGCTATGTTTTCCAAACAGGCTTCACTACCAGCAAGTTTCCCTACTGGTGGGCTTTCCTGTTAGGTTTGCTCCAGGCGCAGTGGACTTTTACCGGTTATGATGCGTCTGCCCATACCACCGAGGAAACCATTAACCCGAGGGTAAAAGCTGCCTGGGGGGTTTATCTTTCGGTTTTGATTTCGGCAATTTTCGGATACATTATGCTGTTCGTGATTACCAGCACTATTGGGGATGCCCAGCAAGTAGCCGGTGCAACCAACCCGTTTATCTATGTGGTGGAACAATCTCTGGGAGGGGTTGGCGGCAGGGCTACTCTCTGGATGGTAACCATCGCCATGTGGTTTTGCGGCCTGTCCTCCATCACGTCAAATTCCCGGATGATCTTTGCTTTCGCCAGAGACGGAGGTATGCCTAAGTCAGATGTTTGGTCCAGAATCAGTAAAAGCTTCCGTACGCCTGCTCCGGCTATCTGGTTGTCCGTAGTTGTTGCTTTTCTGATGGCGCTTTACAGCGGCGCCTACTCGGTAATCGTTTCCATCAGTACCATTGGGTTATACATCTCCTACGGCATTCCCATATTCTTAAAACTACGGGCCCAGTATAAAGGCCTGTGGACGGACAAAAACAACGGCCCGTGGAATTTGGGTGGCTGGAGCAAAATAGTCAATACCATTGCCTTGCTTTGGGTAGTCTTCATCACCGTGCTGTTTGTGGCCCCGCCTAACCAGTTAACCGGCTACACTATTGCGGGGATTACCGGGCTGCTGGTGATTTATTACCTGGCCAGTGTCCGTAAATGGTTTAAAGGGCCGAGTTTTCAGGTTGATACCCAAAAAATATCCGCTTTGGAACACGACCTGCAGGCGTGAAACGGTGATATTGTAACCGGGATTCGGCCTAACCGAATTTAATTTGACAGGGAATATATACCTAACCAAATTGATTTTGGCGGGTAGGCGGGTTAAGGAAACTATATAGGGGGGAGGGGTCTAGATGTGAAGCTAAAGACCAAGCTGTTTGGCCAGATCTTTTCCTTCCGGGATGTACGGGAGGTTTTGGCTAAGGCCAATGAAGAGAAGTCCGGTGACATTTTAGCCGGTATAGCCAGTAAGTCAGCAGCCGAACGGGTGGCAGCCAAAATAGTGCTGAGTGAGCTTACCCTAGAGGATATTTACGCTAACCCGGCAGTCCCCTATGAAGAGGATGAAGTCACCAGGATTATTTATGATAATCTTAACCAGTCAATATTTAAGGAAATCCAAGGGTGGACGGTGGCCGGGCTAAGGGAGTTTATCCTCAGCAATGAGACGGGCAGCGGGGAGATCCGCCGGGTCAGCCGGGGACTCACCGGTGAGATGGTGGCAGCGGTGACCAAGTTAATGACCAACCTTGACCTGGTTTACGGCGCCGGAAAGATCCTGGTCACCGCCCACTGCAACACTACTATCGGAGTCCCCGGCTGCCTGGGGGTGCGGTTACAGCCAAACCATCCCACCGATAGTCCTGAGGGTATCTTAAGCTCAATCCGGGAGGGTTTGTCCTACGGCATAGGTGATGCCCTGATTGGCCTTAACCCTGTGGAGGATTCGGTGGCCAGTACTGCCAGGTCGCTGGAGAGCATCTATAACTATGTGCAGGAGTGGGAAATTCCCACCCAGGTGTGTGTCCTCTCCCATGTGACAACCCAGATGAAAGCCATTGAGCAGGGTGCGCCCGGAGACCTTATCTTTCAGAGCCTGGCCGGTACCCAGGCGGGTAACCAATCTTTTGGCATCAATGTGTCAATTTTGCGGGAAGCCAGGGAGATAGCGCTGAAATACGGGCGCGGGACAGGTCCTAACGTCATGTATTTTGAAACCGGGCAGGGTTCGGAACTCTCCTCCGGCTCACATCACGGGGTGGACCAGGTGACCCTGGAAGCCCGTTGTTACGGGTTGGCAAAGCAGTTTGCCCCCTTTCTGGTGAACACAGTGGTAGGCTTTATCGGGCCGGAGTACCTGTATGATGCCAGGCAGGTGATCAGAGCCGGCCTGGAAGACCACTTCATGGGCAAGCTCACCGGAGTCCCCATGGGTGTGGACGCCTGTTATACCAACCATATGAAGGCCGACCAGAATGACATTGAAAATCTGGCTGTACTGCTGTCAGCCGCCGGAGTTAATTACTTCATGGGTATCCCCATGGGGGACGACGTGATGCTGAATTACCAGTGTACCGGTTACCATGACATAGCCACCTTAAGGCAAATGATGGGCCTGCAGCCCCTGCCTGCCTTCAAGCAATGGCTGGAGAAGATAGGCCTTATGGAGAACAATAGCCTGACTTCCCGGGCCGGGGATGCTTCCATCTTCAGCGCTAAAGGAGGTGCCGCCCGTGCTTGAAGAGCAGATTCGCCAGATAGTACGGGCAGTGCTTGACCAGGTGCAGGAAGGCGGAGGACAGCAGGGACAATTAGCCACCGGGACCAAGGAACAGTTAGCGACTGAGGTTAAGCCGGCGCCGGAAAGCGCCCGGCAGGCCCCTAAAGCAAATACTTACGCCCCTGGTGATACCGGGGATGACCACGACCTGGAGGACCTGGCAGCAGTGGACCTGCAAAAGGAAATCCTGGTCCCCTCTCCTGCTGACCGGGCAGCCCTGGAATATTTCAAGCAAACTACACCGGCGCGGATTGGCGTATGGCGCAGCGGTCCCCGCCCCCTTACCCGCACCCTGCTGCGCTTCAGGGCAGACCACGCCATTGCCCAGGATGCGGTATTCAAGGAAGTCAGTGAGGAAATCCTGTCCGGATTTAACCTGGTGCGGGTACAGACGCTGGTTGAGGACAAAGACCAGTATTTGACCCGCCCGGATTTGGGCAGCCGGCTTTCCGGACCGGAATTGGAGAAAATCCGGCGGGAGTGCCCCCGGCGGCCTCAGGTGCAGGTGGTGATAGCTGACGGCTTAAGTTCTAAAGCGGTGGAAGCCAACCTGGCGGACATTCTGCCTGCCTTAAAGCAGGGCCTGCAGGTGCATAACCTGCAACCCGGGCGGGAGGTCTTTGTGAAATTCGGGCGGGTGGACGTTATGAAACCCATTGGCATGACGCTGGAGGCTGAAGTGGTGGTGCTCCTGGTGGGTGAAAGGCCTGGCCTGGGCACCTCGGCGAGCATGAGCGCTTACCTTGTCTATAAGCCCGGCCCGGATACGGTGGTAGCCGACTACACCGTGGTATCCAATATCCATAACGGGGGTACGCCCCCGGCGGAAGCCGGCGCCCACCTGGCAGACGTAGTGAATAAAATCTACACTGCCAAGGCCAGTGGAGTCAAACTTGCCATGAACCAGTAGAGTCAAACTTGCTCTATAGCCACCCGGGTTGAAGCCGGGCAAAGGTAAGGCAAAGCAAACCAGGTGAAAGGAGGTTGCAAAAATGGCACTACAGCCCATCAGGGCGGAAATCCTGGCAGTTAAACTCATTCCCAATGTAGCGCCGGACCTGGCCGGAAAGTTAAAGCTAAAACCTGACCAGCGCAGTATCGGTATGCTGACCTGCACGATAGACGATGCCGGCTATACTGCATTAGATGAAGCTACCAAAAAGGCAGTGGTCGAGGTTGTTTACGCCCGTTCCTTTTATGCCGGGTCAGCCCATGCCTCAGGCCCGTTGTCCGGGGAGTTCCTGGGCATAATTGCCGGGCCTACCCCTGCCGAGGTGAAGAGCGGGCTGGAGGCCGCTATCTGCTGCCTGCAGGAAGATGCCTGCTTCTACACTGGGGATGACGAGGGCAAAATAGCTTTTTACCCCCACGTCATTTCCAGGACGGGCAGCTATCTGTCCAATTTAGCAGGCGTTCCGGAAGGGCAGCCCCTGGCTTACCTCATTGCTCCGCCTATTGAGTCGGTTTATTCAGTCGATGCCGCCTTAAAAGCCGCAGATGTGGAACTGAAAGTATGGTTTGGGCCACCCAGCGAGACTAACTTCGGCGGGGCGCTCTTAACCGGCAGCCAGAGCGCCTGCCAGGCGGCGGCGGACGCATTTAAGGAAGCGGTGCTGTCGGTAGCCCGGGTGCCAAGGGATTTTTAATCCTAACAATCCGTAAGTAAAATCAAAATTAGGAGGGTGAATTAAATGAGTAATTTGCAAGCATTGGGGATGATTGAAACCAAAGGGCTGGTAGGCGCTGTCGAGGCGGCGGATGCCATGGTTAAAGCAGCTAATGTTAATTTAATTGGCAAGGTCCATGTAGGTGGCGGACTGGTAACTGTGATGGTCCGAGGCGATGTAGGGGCAGTAAAGGCTGCTACCGATGCGGGCGCCGCAGCAGCCCAAAGGGTTGGCGAACTGGTATCTGTCCATGTTATACCCAGGCCCCATTCCGAAGTAGAAATGATTTTGCCCTCGCTGGAAAAGTAACTTGCAAGCTGGAAAAGTAACTGCTTGCAAATATGGGGGTGCATTTCCAGGGGAGGGCTACTAAATGAAAATATTTACCGAATTTGAGTTGCGGGAACAGTACAGCAAAACTCCCTTTAGCACCTTTTGCCTGCCTCCCGATTGTCGTCTCAGCCCGGCAGCGGTCCAGTTTTTGAATGACCGGAAGATCAAGGTGGTAACCGGGGAGCAGAATTCACCTAAACCTGAGCATATGACCCACCTGCGGGGACGGGACCTGGTTGACAAGCGCCATCCCAGGATCCGCCTGAGGGGCAAACTGGATACCGTGCAGGCCCAGATTATCGATACCGTTATTGAGATGGAGATGCTTGGACAGGGGCAGATGGCCCGGCAGCTAAAGGAGCTTCTGGAACTAAGCAGGGCGGTCCTGCGGGCAGAAGTCACCGGAGAAGAGCTTCCCGAACCCGGTTTTGCCGGCCTGAATTCTGACGCTATCCGGGAAACGTCCCACCACCCTGAGAAACACATAGGTGTAGGGCACTTCCTGCCTTCCCCCGTCCACGGACGGATGATGTCCAGGTTAAATCTTTTGCGTACTGCAGTGCGGGAAACCGAACTGGAAGCTGCCCAGGCCTTCCATCAGGAAGATGGGGGAAACAAGCGCACAGACATTATGGAAACCCTGAACCGCATGAGCAGTATGGTGTACATCATGATGTGCCGGCTTTTGGCAGGGCAATACAGCATTGGCGACGGTACGATGGAGTGAAATTACGGCAAAGCCTTCATAAGACCACGGGGCGCCTTGTTGAAAAATATTGACAGATAACAGGGGGTGGACTAAGTTGCTTTTGGGGATAGTGGTCAGTAACGTCTGGTCTACGCGCAAAGAGGAATCCCTTACCGGGATTAAGTTCATGATTGTAGAGGTCCTGGAGACCTTCAACGACCTGGAATCCGATGAAAATAAAGGCCGGCGTAAAGTACTGGTTGCGGCTGACATGATAGGGGCGGGAATCGGGGACAAGGTACTGGTTACCAAGGGCAGTTCAGCCAGGCGCACCCGGGAACTTAAGGACATCCCAATTGACGCGGTAATCGTGGGGATAATTGACGAGGAAGACGGCAAAGCGAGGTGATCTGGTTTGCCGGGTAACGTATTAAAGGCAATTCGTGAGGCGGGAGTGGTAGGCGCCGGGGGAGCAGGCTTTCCCACCCATGTGAAGTTTGGGAACAAGGCCGGTTGTGTAGTCGTCAACGGCGCCGAGTGTGAACCGCTGCTGCAGGTGGACCGGCAGTTGATGGTCTCCCGGTCAAAAGAACTCTTAACAGGGCTGGCAGCCCTGATGGATTCCGTAGGTGCAGGCCGCGGGATAATTGCCCTGAAGGCAAAATATACCGACGCTATAGAACAGCTTTCTACGGCTATAACTGATTCCCGGGTTGAAATATTCCAGCTGGGGGACTTTTACCCCGCCGGAGATGAACAGATTTTAATCAGGGAGCTAAGCGGGAGATCGCTACCGGAGGCGGGAATACCCCTGAACCTGGACTATATTGTGACTAACGTGGAGACGGTTTTAAATGTGACTGAGGCCATAGAAGGACAGCCAGTAGTGGACACCTGGCTTACTGTGAGCGGGTCTGTGGCAGAACCACTTACCTGCCGGGTGCCGGTAGGTACCCCCATGGAGGAAGTCTTGCACCTGGCCGGTGTACGGCAGGCACCGGGATTGGCCGTATTGGAAGGTGGCCCGATGATGGGGAGGCTGGTCAGCGATTGGCATACCCCGGTTAGCAAAACTACCAAGGGTTTGATCGTCTTACCCGCCGGCCATGCTTTGATTAAAGCCAGGCAAGCGCCCCCGGAACAGCTATTGCGGCGGGCCCGTTCAGTATGCATCCAGTGTGAACGCTGCAGCCAGATGTGTCCCCGGCGCCTGGTAGGGCATGGCATCCGGCCTCACCGGATCATGCGCATGCTGGCTTATGCCCGGGAAGATTTGGAGGTCGCTAAATCCGTCCTGTTGTGCTGCGGGTGCGGGGTCTGTGATTATGTCTGTCCGATGGGGCTGTTCCCCAAAAGGTTAAATGACCTGCTTAAAGCTGAACTGGGAAAGGCCGGAATCAGCTACCGGGGGGACGGCACAGAGCCCCAGGCCTTAAGCCACAGGGATTACCGCAAGATTCCCGGTAAGCGGCTGGTGTCAGGGTTGGGCCTGAAACCGTACGACCGGCCGGCTCCGGTTAAGGAAGCAGCCATCAGACCCCAAAGGGTAAGTATCCCGCTGAAGCAGCATCTCGGAGAAGCCTGCCTGCCTTTGGTCCAGGTGGGTAATCCGGTAAAACAGGGCCAGGTAATTGGGGAAATTCCCGGGAAGAAGCTGGGGGCCCGGGTACATGCAAGCATTGACGGGATAGTAGTGGAACAAACTCTTACCCATGTGGTCATCGAGGCAGTGGAGTAGAGGGGGTGTTGAGGTGCGAGCCATAGGTATGGTGGAATTCAACAGCATTGCCCGGGGTATTGAGGCTGCGGACTTCATGGTCAAGGCCGCCCAGGTGGAACTGGTAACCTGTAATACCGTGTGTCCCGGTAAATATCTTGTCCTGGTAGGCGGAGATGTGGCATCGGTACAGAGTTCGGTGAGTGCCGGCGTGGAGCGGGGGAAAGATGCGGTAGTAGATGAATTCGTGCTGCCTAATGTGCATGCCGCTGTTTTTCCTGCTATTTACTGCACTACCGAAGTGTCATCCCTGCAGGCATTAGGTATTATCGAGACCTTTTCCGTATCAGCCTTGATTGTAGCGGCAGATGCCGCTGCTAAAGGGGCGGAAGTCGAACTGATTGAAATGAGGCTGGGAATAGGTATTGGCGGGAAATCTTTTGTCACCATGACCGGAGACGTGGCTGCGGTAAAGGCAGCGGTGGAAGTAGGGGCTGCCACTGCCCTGGAAAAGGGGCTTTTGGTGAACCAGGTGGTGATTCCCTCTCCCAGCAAGCAGTTATGCTCCAAAATTATTTAAGTTTATCAGGAGGATGAGCCAATGAAGGTCCTGATTACAGCCGACGAAATAAAAAACCGGGCGCTTAGGGGGGAAAGGCTGGTCTCTGTTGGCGAGAGCACAATTATTACTCCTGCAGCCCGGGATATTGCCCGGGAGATGGGTGTGGAACTGTTGTTTACCCGGGATGAAGCGCTAACGGTTGCCAGTTGCTGCAACAGTAACGGCAGCCAGGCATTGCCCGCCGGTGACCAGGGAGAACTGGTGTCCCTTATTTCCCGCAACATAGGTGATACCTTGGTCAGGCCGGAACTGGTGGAACGTATCGTTAAAGAGGTACTGGCTGTATTGGGAGAGCAGGGAATGACCGGCGGGCCGGTGGTGGAGAAGCACAAGAGCGGCCTGCGCCTGGTGCGGGGTGATACCGTTACCTGTGAGCCTTTTTCTACCGGAAACCCCAGAGACCGGGTCTTTCTCAGGGATCTTTTGCCTCTCGCAGAGAGCCCTAACATGTGTGCGGGATTCATGACCATGGAGAACTCCGCCTTTGAGTGGGAATTAAAATATGACGAATATGATTACGTCATCGACGGTGAGTTAGAAATTATAGTAGACGGTCAGACCTATCTGGGTAAGCCCGGAGACGTATTTTTCATCCCCCGGGGAACCCGCATTATATTCAGTAGTCCGGGTAAGGCAAAGTTTTTGTACGTTACCTATCCGGCTAACTGGTCTGGGCAGGCGTAACCGGGACGGTGGAAGGAGAGACAAGTATGCTGGATTACGATCTCAGGTCCATTCAGGAAGCCAGGAACCTGGCCCGCACAGCCAAGGAGGCTCAGAAGATATATGCCCGGTTCAGCCAGGAAGAAGTAGACCGGGTGGTTAAGGCCATGGCAGAGGCTGCCCTGGAAAATGCAGAGTGGCTGGCCAGGATGGCAGTGGACGAAACGCGGCTTGGGGTGTTTCAGGATAAAATCATCAAAAACCGTTTTGCGGCAGAGGATGTTTACAACTATATCCGGGACATGAAGACAGTAGGGATTATCGACGAGGACCACCGGCGTAAAGTTACGGAGATAGCTGCCCCCATGGGGACGGTTATGGGCATAATCCCTTCCACAAACCCTACCTCGAC
>JAJZTU010000127.1 GCA_021848765.1 Bacillota bacterium | reverse complement strand
CGTTGCTTTTAACTCACCGTACAGCAGCCTGCGTTCCTGACGGTTTAATGAGCGCAAACTTTTGGTAACCAACTCAAGGGTCTCTCCATTTATACCCATCTCTTCCTTAAGCATCTGCCCAAGATATTCTGACACTTAAATCCCCTCGTTTCACATCTCCTCCTCAACATAATACAACATTTTAGTCAGAAAATCACGGAGATGTAGGAGCAGTTTCCTGCCCGCCCCCCCAGAACCATTCTCCAAATGGCCAAGGGGCACTATGAGCCGGGCACTCAGTTGTTGGCTCAGTTCCCTTGACAAAGCTAACTTCAAATACCCTCTCACTAAAGGGAGTGGCAAGCAAACCGGAATCGGCACAAATCTTTACCTTAACTGTGTCAGCAGGCTGGACAAAATCCTTTGGCTCTACCTTTTCCAAAGCTTTTTTAACGAATTTTCCCCAGATAGGGGCAGCTAAGTCCCCTCCTGTGCGGCCTGTAGATTTGGGCTTGTCATACCCGACATAGATAGCACTAGACAGTTCGGGAGTATATCCTACAAACCAGGCATCCCTGTATTCCTGAGTAGTACCTGTCTTGCCCGCAGCAGGCCTGCCAATAAGCGCAGCCAAGGAACCGGCTGTACCACCGGGTTGGAGAACACCTCTGAGCATATCTGTTACGATATAGGCTGTTTTCGGATCAAGTGCAGCATTTAACTGAACGGTATTCTCCTCCAGAACCCGCCCATCTTTATCTACAATCTTCAGTACATATAAAGGTTTAGCTACCAGGCCTTGGTTGGCAAAAGCGCCATAGGCGCTGGCCATCTCCAGAGGGGTAACTTCTGACGTTCCTAAAACCAGGGAAAGATATGGCCTTAGTTTGGAGGTTATACCCAGCTTTTGGGCATAGTTCACCAGAGTCTGGGGTCCAACCTGCTGATTTAATTTAACAGACACCACATTGTCCGATTTCACCAAGGCTTCAGTTAGTGTAAAATTACGGTAGTGGTAGGGCTGCTTACCATAATCTGCAGGTGTATAGTTACTGCCGTCCTGCAGGCGAAAAGACACAGGTTCACAACTTATTGCAGTTCCTGCAGTTAGCCCTTTCGCCTCGATGGCAGCAGCATACAAAAATGGCTTAAAGGCAGAACCTGGCTGCCGTAAGGCTAAAGTACGGTTAAACTTGCTGGTCTGAAAATCTTTACCACCGACCATGGCCTTAATGTAACCGGTTTGCGGTTCTATGGCAACCAATGCCCCTTGCAAATCATTTCCTGCCCCGGTCAATCCTTGGACTAACGCCTCTTCAGCCGCCTCTTGCATTTCCAGGTCCAGTGTAGTGTAAACAGACAGGCCTCCCCTCAGCAGTAATTCAGCCCCATTCTCATATTTCTCAGTAATGTATTCCCTGACCTCATCGACAAAAAAGGGCGCTTTAATTTTTTTTACTTTATTGGAAGTGGTAAGCACGATGGGCTGTTGCTTAGCCTTGTCAGCTTCTTCACGGCTGATTTGGCCTACTTCAACCATCCGGTTTAACACTACGGCCTGTCTCTCTTTGGCAGCTGAATAATTACGGAAAGGAGAATAATAGTTGGGGCCCTTGGGTAGACCGGCCAATAAGGCGCTCTCAGCCAAATTCAACTCTTTGGCGGATTTTCCGAAATAGGTCTGAGCCGCTACTTCCACACCATAAGCACCATGACCAAAGTAAATTTGGTTGAGATACATTTCCAGTATTTCGTCTTTGGTATACTTCTGTTCCAATTGTACTGTCAGAATAGCTTCTTTTACTTTCCTCTGCCAGGTTCGCTCATGACTGAGGTATAAGTTCTTGGCAGTTTGCTGGGTAATGGTGCTTCCTCCTTCTACAACCTCACCTGCTCTGATGTCCCTGAGCAATGCCCTGGCAATACCCACCGGGTCTATTCCCTTATGCTCATAAAACCGGGAATCTTCAACCGCGATTACCGCCTTTACCAAAAACGGTGATACTTGAGCAAGCTTAACAGGAACCCGGTTTTCCTCATAGAGACTGGCAATCTCCTTCCCCTTGGCATCATAAACTTTAGAGGACATAGCTACCTGGGGCTTGGGAAACTTAGCCAGTTGTCCCAACTGCCCACATCCCGAAAGCAACGAAATAATTAACACACTACTCACCACTGCTGCTCCCCAGTTAATTCTTCTCACCAAAACCCCTCCTACCTCATAGGACTTTAACCCTTAAAAGACAGGTCTATTGACTGTTGGTATTATCTGGTGTAT
This sequence comes from Bacillota bacterium, assembly GCA_021848765.1. Lineage (GTDB taxonomy): Bacteria > Bacillota > Carboxydocellales > JAJZTU01 > JAJZTU01. Next base: position 6,845 of record JAJZTU010000127.1, on the reverse strand, counting down.
ATTAATATTAACTCATCATGAGCAGATTAACCAACAATATTATATTTTCCTTGCCTTCCAGCCAACAAACAAGGAGCGTGGTACTGTGAACGCCAAGACTTGTCCTGCCTGCGGACGAGTTTCTTACTCGTCCAACACATTTTCTAAATGGACTTGCCCGTATTGCGGAGAGGATCTTACCCGCCTGCCTCTGGAGCCGGCTAACAATCCTAAGGGTAAGGCAAGAGAAGAGGAAGTAAAGACCCAAGCAAAGTAACCGATAACTTAGTAACCGCTCCCGTCCAGTTCCCGGAACTGGACCTTAGTTTTTACTTCGACAGGAGGGACCCAGGTGATCGTAACAGCATTGGTAGGCCCCAGTGGCACCGGTAAAAGCTACCGGGCTATCATGGTGGCCCAGCAAAAAGGAATAGATTTGATTATTGATGATGGCTTGCTAATTGCCGGTAATCAGATTGTAACCGGATTTTCCGCTAAACAACAGCCCACCCGGATAGCAGCGATAAAAACCGCCCTGTTTCAGGATGACTGCCACCGGCAAACAGCTCTAGGCTGGATAGCTAATCACAAACCAAAATCCGTTTTGGTTTTAGGCACTTCCCCGGGGATGGTGAATAAGATAGCTTCCCGCCTGGAAATTCCCAAGCCGGAAAAGATTCTGAACATTGAGGATATCGCTTCCCCGGGAGAAATTAAGACTGCACTGTTTCAGCGCAATCAATTTGGAAATCACGTGATTCCTGTCCCTATGGCGGAGGTAAAGCAAAAGGTTCCGATTAAACTCATTCGCTCACTCCAGGTAGTTTTTTCCCCCCGGCCCCCGGTCAGAAGTAAACCTGTATGGGCTGACCAGACCCTGATTCGGCCCAATTTCACCGGCATAGGGAGTATGTATATCGCCGAACCGGCAATTACTAAAATGGTTGAGCTGTTTATGGCCCGCAACTATCCCAAGTTCAAGATTCAGCACATTGATCTCGATTCCGGCCCCTCCGGAATTTTTCTCAATTTAAGGTTAGCTGTTCCCTATGGGCAACCCATTCACACTCTGCTTGCTGAAGTTCAGGTTCAGCTTAGCCAAGCCCTTGCTGAGTTTACCGGTATTACCGTATCTAGCTTGAATATAGAGGCAAGCGGACTGGTGTTTAGTGAAAAAAGGTAGAGCAAAAAGGAACCCGAGCCACAAACCGGCGCGGGTTCCCCTTTTTTTACGATTGACCAGGCTTTAAGATAATATGTCTCCGGTACTGCGGTCAATTAACTTAAGAAAAGCATCAACCACTGCCGGGTCAAATTGAGTACCCCGGCACAGGGCAAGTTCTTTTACTGCTTCCTCTACCAAAAAGGATTTCTTGTAGGGCCTGTCCGAAATCATAGCATCAAAAGCATCAGCAACTCCAATAATGCGTGCGCCCAGGGGTATGTTCTCCCCTTTGATTCCCTCTGGGTAACCATTGCCGTCCCAACGCTCATGATGGTAAAGCACCAAAGGAGTAACCTTCTTCAGGTAATCAATGGAACTTATAAAATTGGCCCCGAAGCTGGGATGGTTGCGAATGGAGTATAGCTCATGGTCAGACAGCCGGCCCGGCTTGTCTAAAATATGCTCCTCCACATTGATTTTTCCAATGTCGTGAAGCAACGCGCCATACTGAATGTTGGATAACTCCTCTCCGGTTATGCCCATGGCCCTGGCTATGGCCATGGAGTATTTGGTTACCCGCTCAGAGTGACCACAGGTATTTACATCCTTAGCATCAATTATGGCCACAAGAGTTGGAATATTTTCCGCCAGAGCGCTTCCGGCCCGCTTGATCTTACGCTGTACCTCATCAATGGTAATGGATGATAAACAAACCCTGTCTCTTTTACTATGCCGTGCTCTGTACAAAGTTTGGTTTGCGCGGTAAATTAGATTGGACTTGTCCTCCGCATCCTTGGGAAAAGTAGCAATTCCCAGACTCACGGTAAGATCATTGATTTTTGGTTCACCTGAGGCCTTCTTGAAGTACTCCCTGACGGCTACCCGAATCTTTTCTGCAACGTCCAAAGCATCAAAGCTATCTGTGCCTGGTAAAACTACACAAAACTCATCTTCGCCAAAACGGCCCACCCTGTCCTTGCCTCTTACATTCTCCTGGATAATTTCCCCGGTCTTGGCTAGAACAGTTTGACCCACCTCGGCACCGTGATGGTCCAGCAAGTTCTGAAAATGGTCCACTGCAATTCTAATAACCGACAACTGTTGACCCGAATCCCGGCAGCCATTTATTTCATTTCCTAAAAACCTCCGTAGATACTGGCGGCTGTAGACACCGGTGAGACTATCGGTTTTCACCAGGCTGGACAAATCCTGAACCCCCTGCTGAAGCCGGTAATTGTTTTCAGCCAGCTGCCCAACCACCCAACCCAACAGGGCTATAGTAGCTCCCCAAATAATTCCGCTACCCGGCCTTTTAACTAGTTCAAGCAGTGATACACCCTGGCTTAACTCACCGGTGAGAATTGCGCCCCAACTTACTACAGCAACGGTCAAACCAGCCTTATGACCAAAGCAAAACGCCAGGCTGACCACCTCAATGATCACCAAAGGATAAAAAAGTTGACGTTCACTGCCGGCCACCAGGACAAGCAAGATTAATCCAAACCCTAACGCAATAAAAAAGTACTGAATTACCCGCTCTTGCCAGCGATTCCATGTAGCTGACACCAGCCAGCTTACCAGATTGTAAATTACCAACCATCCCAGTAACCATAGTGAATTGTGCTTATTCTGAGTGAAAAGGAGGTAGAGTATAAAAGCACTCCAGGCCAACAATACTTTAGCCCTGATTAGACCTCTTCCTAATGTAGGAACCTTCATTGCAGAAGTCTCCATCGGACACCCCTTCCCCTGCTGCCAGGGCCAGTAGTACTAAATATATGTTCATCAACTTAGATTTCGGCAAATCCCCCCGGAATCCTCCAAAATCTTAAATCTTAATTAAATTGTATTTTCTGGAACCAAGGCCAATCTTTTCCCCGTATGCCAGCTGAATTCCCCATTCAACGGTTGGGTACAGGGCACGAAACTTATCACTTCCCGTCTCCCCACTTCCCAGCATACTTTCTTGCAGTGGCTGTGCCTTATTCACCAGATCAACACTGGCCTGGTCCAGGGCTATCGGATCAGTGGATGCCAAAATTCCGATGTCACCCACTACCGGTGCGTCATTCCAACCACAACAATCACAGTCAGGAGACACATCCGTCACAAAGTTGATAAAACCGGCTTTGCCTTGTTTGGCTTTAAGTACGCCGTAAGCGTATTCCACCATTTTTTCCTGCAGGGTATCTGTCTCGGTCTTCCAGTTAATTCCCACGGCATAAACCGGGCAGATTGCCGTACATTCCCCGCAGCCAATGCACTTTCCTTCCTGGATGAATGCCTTTCCTTCCTCCATAGTGATGGTATCAGCCGGACAGTACCTGGTACACTTACCGCATCCCAGACACTTATCCGGATTAACCTTGGGCAGGACGTCACTGTGCATCATTTGCTTGCCACTGCGACTACCCAAACCCATGCCTATATTCTTGATAGTCCCACCAAACCCTGTAGCTCCATGACCCTTAAAGTGACTTACGGCTATCAGGGTATCGGCGTGAACCGCAATACTGCCAATTTTTACTTCTTTGAAGTGCTTAAGATTGACTTCCACCCGTTCAAAATCTTGACCGGAAAGACCGTCGGCAATCACCAACGGGGCATCTACAACAGCATAGGCGAAGCCGTTTTCTATGGCCGTCTGCAAATGGTCAACCGTATTGGACCTGCTCCCTACATACAGAGTGTTGCTATCAGTCAAAAATGGTTTACCGCCCTGAGCTTTAATTTTGTCGACAATTCTCCGGATAAACTGAGGACGAATATAAGCAGTGTTTCCTCTTTCCCCAAAGTGTAGTTTAATGGCTACCAAATCTTTTGGCTTCATTATCTCACCAAACCCGGCACGATCAAAAAGCTTTTCCACCTTTTCCAAGAGGCTATCTCCTCTTTTAGCACGAACGCTGGCAAAGAAAACATCCGAATTCAATTTTTTTCCTCCTTTTTTGGCATTCTGGTCTTATGTTTGCTATAGTGGTCTTTTAAACAATTTTAACCTTTTGAAAGTATACTAATCAACCTAAGTATAAAGAAAACTCCCCCAGTAACAAAATATTACCGGGGGACAGCCTTTAACGGGCAAAGACATGGTTGCCAATAACGGTGGATACAGGTAAGGTCTTTATCCACTCGTCGGTAGCTAGATCTGGATTATAGAAAAACAAAGAACCATTTGTAGGGTCTTCTCCCGCCACCGCAGCTTCCGCTGCCCGCCAAGCTGACTCGTTTGGTTCAAGGTTAATGGAACCGTCTTCAACCGGCGAAAACTGGTATACATGCTGGTTTTTCTGATAGATGATTTCCCTGACAGTTTTCGGAAAATCCTGACTTTCTAAGCGGTTTAAGATTACCGCCCCCACAGCAATTTTGCCCCTCATGCTCTCTCCTCTTGCCTCAGCATGGATGAGCTTGGCCAACAGGTAAATATCTTCCTCAGACAGCTTAATCCTCCGCTTGCCATCACTACTTGCTGCCACACCCTGGTCTACGTTTTCCTGCCCTTTGTCAACATCAGACCTTTCTACCCGAATATCTTGGCCTTCGGTTAGGTCTGATTCCGGTTTTTGGATTAAAGGTTCATTGCGTATCTCTTGTCTGGATTCAGAGTTTTTTTCCACTGTAGTGATCTGGTAAGCTTTTCCTCTTGGAATTATCAATTTGCCATTAGGGTAAATTGTATCACCGGTTAATCCATTGGCCCGTTTAATGGCCTCTACAGTTGTCTTGTACCTTTTGGCAATTGTGGAAAGGTTGTCCCCTGCTTCCACATCATGGACTAAAGAATCCGGAATCCTCAGGGTTTGCCCAATTCTGATTAGTGTTCCGGAAAGCTTGTTAACCGCTTGTAGTTCCTTAACTGAAACCCCGTATTTTGCAGCAATTTCGGAAAGGCTGTCCCCTTTTTGAACAACAAATAATCCGGATTGGGCAGCCATAACTTTAGGTAACTGTGCCTGAGGCAGGATAATCCCCATTAATCCCGCAGTCAGAAGAGCAGAAACCAATATCTTTCTCTTACTTATCAAGTTTTTTACCTCCTTTTTCCATTCTCTCCCTAACTAATATCACATTATGTTAGCCTGTCCAGGAATAGAACTAAATATTCCGGAGAGAGCAGAAAAGAGATGGTAAAAAACTTCTTAGCCGTCATGGCCTAACATTTTAATTAAAAAGCCAGCACATCAATGCTGGCTTTCCGATGCTTATTTTACTCCAGGAAATTCTTAACATCAGCAATTAATTTTTCTAAAGCCTCCTTACCCAGGGCCTCTACATAAACCCTTAAGAGCGGCTCGGTACCTGAAGGCCGGAAGAGGACCCAACTTTTGTCTTCCAGTAAGAACTTGGCTCCGTCAGCCAAATTGACGTTTATTACCCGGCGGCTGCCGATATATTCAGGCGGTTTATCACGCAACTGCTTGATTAAAGCATTTTTCTTCTCTTCCGGGACATGAAGATCAATCCGCTTGTTGGCAAAGTCACCGAATTCTGCTTTAATCTCCCGTAAAAGCTCGCCAAATTGTTTTTGTTCAAAGGCACGCAGTTCAGCCATTAACAGGTTGGCCAGTATCCCGTCCTTTTCCGGAATATGTCCCTTAATACTTAAGCCGCCACTTTCCTCACCGCCAATGAGTACATCTTTTTCCAGCATTAATTCACCCACATATTTGAATCCAACAGGGGTTTCATATACCTCCAGGCCAAATTTCGCAGCAATAGCGTCCAGCAAATGGGTAGTAGCCACTGTCCGTACTATACTGCCGGTCCACTTGCGATTCTTTACCAGATGGATTAGCAAGAGGGTAATTACCTCATTGGGACTAATGTATGTACCATCTGTATCAATTACCCCAAACCGGTCGGCATCCCCGTCGTTAGCCAGTCCCAGTCCGTTTTGCCGCTGCTTGACCAGACCGATTAATTCAGTTAGCTGAGCAGCAGTTGGTTCAGGTAGTGAACCCCCAAAAAGAGGGTCACGATAATCGTGAATGGCTGTAACTTCCCAGCCAAGCCCTTTTAAAATACTGCTCACATAGCCCTGCCCCGCACCAAACATGGGGTCAATAACTACAGGAAGCGGGTTGGCTTTGAGCAAGTTCAGGTCTACCAAATCCTTTAAATGTTCCTCATAGGCCGGGCGGGGGTTAATGGTCTGTACCAGATTTTTCTCAACGGCAGTGGCATAATCCATGGTCTTAATTTCTTGGCCTGCCAAAACTTTGGCAATATTCCCTTCCAGTTCTTTAGTGATTACAGGTGTGGCAGGGCCGGCATAATCGGGAATGAATTTCACGCCATTATACTCAGGCGGATTATGACTGGCTGTAAACATTACCGCCCCTCCGGTCTTCCAGACCGTGATAGCATAGGCAGTCACGGGTGTAGGAGCAGCCTTGTCCGGCAGATAAACCTTAATGCCGTTTGCTGCCAGGACTTCCGCAGCCTTACGCGCGAATTCCTCCGCCAGAAAACGGGTGTCATACCCAATTATTACCCCCCGCTCTTCAAATTCATTAGCCTTGAAGTAGTCTGCAATAGCTTGAATAACCACCTTTACATTATCAAAGGTAAATTGATCTGCCATTACAGCTCTCCAGCCATCTGTCCCGAATTTGATGTTTGCCATATCGCCTCTCCTCTCTGTTTTTACTGCGCGTTTATCAGTATATATCCCTAATTCGCAATCTATCCATAATTT
>JAJZTU010000126.1 GCA_021848765.1 Bacillota bacterium | reverse complement strand
GAGGCGGGAGCTTCAAGAAACATATCGCCAAACTGGCCAGGTCGGATACTCGTTTGAGCCTCCTCATGCACTAGACATGCCCGCCAACTTGTTGACGCTCCCGACAACACGGTCGTTCTGCTTCTCTGGTGGCCTTGGTTCCAGGCATCTACTACTTTCCACCTCAACCGGTAGGCCGTAGATACGTGATCTTATCGATCTCCCAATCCAAGGCACGGATTTCTCCATACTTGTGTTTGGCCAGGATATTCCTTGCTCCGTGGATGTCCCGGTGCATTGAGTATCCGCAATAGCACTTGTATGTTCTACCGGCTACTTTCTTCTTCCGGCCACAGACAGGGCATGTCTGCGTGGTATAGCTCTCGTCTGTTTTGGTCAGTTCTATCCCCAAGGATGCTAATTTATACGACAGCAGCATGATGAGCTGGCCAAATGGCCACTGGCTCATGCGTTGGTTCTGCCGGCGTGTGCGCCGCTTCTTCTTCGGATTGTTTTTCTTACGTTTGGACGTATTCCGCTGCACAGGGGTCGTGGGGGAAAGGAGGAAACACAGGGGAAAGGAGGAAACACAGAGAAAGGAGGAAACACAGAGAAAGGAGGAAATACTTGACATGCTTGGGTATTTTGGCTATAATTTGCTGAGAAGGGGAGTAGCAGGCGACACCGACAAGTCGCAGCTAAAGTCAACATACTGGTGCTTTTCGCATCTGGCTTTAGCAAATTGGTACAGCCGATTAGTGAGACCTTCAACACAGGCAATTTTTATTGTTTGTGTTGAAGGTTTTTATTTTTGAGGTGGGGAGGTGAATTTATGACAGCATTGATAGGGTCGCTTTTTCTCATTACCATGGCCGAAATGGGGGATAAAACCCAACTGCTGGCGCTGGCTTTTGCTACCAGATACCGGGCAACTCAGGTGCTGAGTGGAATTTTTCTTGCTACCCTTCTGGTACACCTGGTCTCGGTTGTTCTGGGAGAATTCATAGGTACTGTTATTCCTATGGTTTGGATTGAAATCCTGGCCGGGGCATCATTTATCTTCTTTGGCTTATGGACGCTGAGGGGGGATACCCTGGAGGATGAGGATAAGCGGGTTTCCAAGTACGGTCCGGTAGCAACGGTGGGAATTGCTTTTTTCCTGGCCGAACTGGGGGATAAAACCCAACTCGCCACCATTTCCCTGGCAGCTAAGTACAATGCCTTCTGGGAGGTCTGGATCGGTTCCACTCTGGGTATGGTGGTGGCAGACGGTTTTGCTATTATCGTGGGAATCGTATTGGGAAAAAGGATTCCCGAAAAAACCATCAAATGGGTATCAGCCCTAATTTTTATCGGTTTCGGCGTGGTTACTCTCGGACGTATTTTCCTTAAATAGAAATTAGGAAGGCCCCGGGTTAAATTGTCCATTTGCACAGGTTTGCATAACAAAGCCCCGTTTGGGCACACTTTTCTTGGAGGTGTTGTAATGAAGAGACAGGGTTCTAAAAAACCAAGACAGACAAGTCCAGTTAATTCCGACGGCACCATTTCTTCAAAGGTAGCAAACAAGGACCTTGAACGGAGCACTAAAACCTGGTTTGAGCAAAAAGGCAATAAGGAACAATAATACCGCGCAGGCCGGTTCCCGGCCAGTAGACTAAAACCACAATTGCCCCAGGGCCACACCGGCTCTGGGGCTTTTAGTACTCCTAAGTACTTTGCGGTCCTATTACAACAAGGAGAGTTTTTTTATCAAAGTCAATATCGACCACTTCAGACCAAGTATTTCGCCTCTAAATAGCCCGGAATTCCAGGCGCAGGTAGCTGACGCCATCGTCCGGGCTGTAGTCAGATTTAGAGGGTAGAACGGCCTAAGCGAGGCCCAGGACGGATGTGGCTTACTGGCATCCAGAGCACTCGCCATTGAGTGCCATTTTCGAGCTGATCCGCAAGCTGAGAAATGCCGGGAAGGCCCATTAAGCCACACCTTCACAATAATAGGATATGAAAGGGGAGATGAATTTATGTCAGCTAAGTCCGTAAAAAGCGGGGTACCGGCTTTTATCCGGCATTGGGACGCCCATCAGCGCTACCAGCATCTCCTGTTGTTCGTCAGCATGTTCTTCTTGTTTCTAACCGGCTTCCCTATCAAATGAGGCCACATGGATTGGGCAAAAAGTGTGGTAGCCCTCTTCGGCGGGTGTAACAACATGCTCAATGTCCATCTGGTGGGTGCGGTTGTCATGATCTTTGCCGGGTTGTATCACATTGTTTGGCTAGTGCTGCATTTCACATTCACCGGTCCCCAATGGTCGATGGTGCCGACTAAGCAGGATGCCCTAAATGCTTTCCACCACGCCAAATATTTGTTAGGGATAACCAAAGAGCCGCCTAAACATGACCGTTACACATATTTGGAGAAATTCGAGTACCTGGCAGGGGGGTACGGGATAATCCTGATGGGATTAACCGGGTTCTTCCTCTGGTTTCCGGAAATAGCTGCCGCAGTAATGCCCCGCTGGGTCATCCATTTGCTGCGCATTGCCCATAGCAATGAGGCAGTGGTGTGCCTGATAGCTGTGTCCATCGGCCATTTCTTCTGGGTTCATTTTCACCCGGATGTTTTTCCCACCAGCAAAGTGTGGATTAACGGGAAGATTTCCCGGCACCACGAAATGGAGGAGCATCCACTGGAGTACGAGCGCCTTGTAACACAGTATGGGGGGGAAGAAAACGTGGAAGAGGAACATCCTTCCAATAATATTAGCAAGAGACGGTGGTATATGGGTCTAATGCTGGCAATCTATATCCTGGTGATAGGCTGGATTTTTGTGCAGCTCGTTCCGAAACTCTTGACCTGAAAGGGGGTAGGAGGGGTTGAGGAAACTCAGGCTAAACGCAACTCGTTTTGTGGTACTGGTTTTTACGGCGGCTCTGGCTATTTGGGCCTTCCAGTCCGCTCAGTTTAAACAGGCTGCCAATAATCCTGACTACTGTATCCAATGTCATGAGATGGGGCCAAAAATTACACCACCCGGAAATCTGATTATTCCCCACTTGAATTACACCTGAAGAAGGGTATTGACTGTGCAGACTGTCACAGTAATGTGGCCCACGGCGACCGGGTTAAAAGATTCTCCGGTAATACCATTCCAATGAGCACTTGTATGAAATGTCATAACGGCGCCAAGGCTACCGGGGAGTGCGCTGCCTGCCATTCGGTGCTCCCCTTGCCGGAATCGGTTTCACCACAAGGCTTTGCCGTTAGAATGACAGTTAGGGCATAATTCTTTTGCCAAAAACAGAGGCAATCAGGCCCACTGCCATCTCTGCAGTTTTATTCTGGATATCCAGAATGGGATTTACTTCGGAAAAATCGGCGGAACAAATTACCCCGGAGTCGGCTAAAAGTTCCATGGCCAGGTGGGCTTCACGGTAGCTGATGCCTCCCCGGGCCGGTGTCCCTACCCCCGGGGCTTCACTGGGGTCCATGACGTCCAGGTCAAAGCTCAGGTGCACCCCATTGGTGCCGTGGGTAGCCTGGGCTAATGCCTTTTTGACAACATCCTCCATCCCCAGGCGGTCGATTTCCTTCATGGTAAAAACGTGGATTCCTGCCCGCATGATATTTTCCCTTTCCCGGCGGTCCAGATTTCTGGCCCCAATCAGGACAGTGTTTTCCGGTCGGACCTTGGGGCTGAACCCACCGCATTTGACCAGGTTTTCCGGCCCGAAGCCCAGGGAAACGGCCATGGACATACCGTGAATATTGCCGCTGGGGGTAGTTTCCGGGGTATTGCAGTCCCCATGGGTATCAAACCACAATAGCCCCAGTTGGTGCTTAACTTTAGCCGCCCCGGCCAGCGCCCCGATGGCGATACTATGATCTCCGCCCAGGACAAGGGGTATATAGCCGTCCAGAAAGGCATTTTCCACCAGAGAGGCCAGCTTTTCCGAAATCCGGTCAATTTCCGGGAGGTATTTTTGCCTGCTGTCCACTACCCTGCGGGCTTCAGGAACCGGGACCTCGATATTGCCAAGGTCCTGAACTACCAGGCCTAAATCCTCCAGTTCCGACTGCAGGGAGGCATAGCGGATAGCGCTTGGCCCCATGTCCACACCCCGCCGGTCGGCTCCCAGGTCTATAGGTACGCCGATAATCCTGATTTTCATGGTTTCACCGTCCCTTGTCTGTTCTGGGAATACAAGAATTCCTTTTCCACGTAGGGAGAGGTCATTGCTCCCAGCAACCCGGCATAGTTAAGGACAAATTCCATGGTCGAGCCTATGGGGAACTTCCGGTGCCGGCCGGTGACATCTATAATCAGATGGTCGCTGCTGGCCCCGATGATTTCCAGTCCGGGAGTAAGTGGTTCAAGGCCTTTGGGGGTTACATCCTGCCTGCCTACGGCCAAAATGGCCCGGCAGCGTTCCCCTCTATCGATAAAGACCGGGTGCTCCCCAAAAGCATCCTGGCTGACTTCCCCCCGGGGTATGGAGGGCTTGCTCTGTTCCTCAATAACCTCTGCCACCAGCCGGGCAGTATCCTGGCAGGTGCCCGGAATGGGATTGCGGTGGATGGTTTCCCGGCCCAGGATAATGCCTTCGCCAATCCGGAGCTGGTTGATTTGGGGTGGGATTTGCCCGGACAGGAGCAGGGGAATACTGCTGGAATTTCCTCCGGAAAGGACGGGCAGGCGGACCTGAAAATCCCGTTCCAGTTTGTCCCTGAGGGTAACTAATTGGTTCAGGTTTTCCGGAGTGGGGACCACCCCCCCGTAACAGGCAAAATTAGTACCCAGGCCGATGAATTCCAGGCCGGGGAGCCGGTAAACTTTTTTGAAAACTTTTTCGGCAGTGGAAGGCAGCAGGCCTTCCCGCAGGTCGCCCAGGTCAACCATGAGTATGACCCGGTGTTTTTTATTCAGCCGAGTGGCCGCAGTGCTTAGTGCCCGCAGGGTTTTTACTTCGGAGTTCAGGCTGATGTCTGCCAGGCTGACCACATCCTGGGCCTCAGTAACCATAGGCAGGCGCAGCAGCATTAGGGGTACGGTAATACCTGCCCGGCGGAGCTTGGCCAGGTTGTCCAGGCGGGAATCAGCAAGGATTTCCGCTCCACCCCTCAGCATGGCTCCCGCCACTTCCGGTGAACCGCAGCAGACTTTGGTGACTCCGACCAGTTGAATGGCGTGCCGCCGGCAATGATGGGCTATTACCCCGGTGTTGGCTTCAATATAATCCAGGTTAAGGATAACTTTGGGATAAGCCATGGTGCCACCTCCTTAAACCGTCTGCGGCTCATAAGTCTATTCGGGTGTTGGCCTCTTTTCAAAGCAGGCCCAGGGATTTCTTCAGCAATGTTAATGCTGCCTCCGGATGCTGCCGGGAAAGGACCCCGAGGGAGGCCATGATATAGTCTGCTTCAATCAGCACCGGGGTATCCTTGGCCGGTAAAAGCTCCTGCCCCCGGTTTAATGGCGGAATGCGGCTCAGAAGGGCTTTGCCTCCCGGCAGCCTGGTCAGGGCTCCGCCGGTGCCGATTATGGCCTTGACCCGGGTGAGGTCCTTGCCCTCTGCTATGGCAAAACGGCCGGTTGGCCCGTACAGGTGGCGGATTCGCCCGCAGTGGCGCAAGACGGCTGTATGGACGGCTATTTCGGCAAGGGCTTCGGTTAAGGCGATTTCTTCCGGGGTGGAGGGGACGGGCTTGAGTAAGCTTGGCCAGTCCGGCCCGAAGCGCTGCTTCCAAAGCTCCTCGCCGGCCAGTTCAACCACGTGACCAGCATTGACATATACTCCAAGATCTCCTTCCACTGTCCGTTTGGGCCTTGGCTCGGGATTTACTAGCAGTTTTTGGTATTCTTCGGAGCCATCGGTGACCGAGTGGACATCTGTGGTAGCTCCCCCTACGTCTACTACCATCAGGTCACTGATTTCCCGGGACAACAGCAGGGCAGCCTCCATGACCGCCCCCGGAGTGGGAAGGATGGGGCCCTGAACCAGGCTGCGGATTTTTTCCATCCCCGGGGCTTGGGTGATATGCTCCTCGAAAGCCTTTTGAATCAATCTTCTGGTGGGCTCTATGTTGAGCAGGTCAATTTGGGGGTAGACATTTTCCGTAGGGTAAACGGGCAGGCCAAAAGCGGAGAGTATTTCGGCAACCTCGTCAGCTGCAGCTACATTACCGGCGTAAATGACCGGGACAGTCAAGTTTTGGGCTGCCAAAAACTCCCCGAGACGGCGGGCATTGTTGATAACTGTGCGCTGTTCGCCGTAATCCACCCCCCCGGCCAGGAGGATCAGGTTTGGTTTGATGGCTGCCAGCTTACGGAGGTCACGGCCGGTTAATTCCCCAGCGGTTATTTGGCGAATTACCGCTCCGGCCCCCAATGCCGCTTCCTTGGCTGCTTTGACTGTCATGTCATATACCAGGCCATGGACGGTCATCTTTAATCCCCCGGCAGCAGAGCTGGTGGCAAACAGGGGAATAGCCGATACCTTAAATCCGGTCCTATCCTCCAAATCCCGGGCCGCTTCTATTAAGCCGGTATTAACATCTCCCCGGCCTGCAGATGTAGGTGCCATGCCCTGGCCAAGAAATAGCGGAGCGGAGGAAGTAAGCCCGCCAAATGCGTTAACTACTGTTGTCGTACTACCTATCTCTGCGACCAGAAGTTCAGGCAGCATGGGGTTACCCACCTCCTCTGCAAAATATCAGCGGCATTTCCATCAGCAAATCTCAACAGTGTTCCCGGCAAAGCATTAGCCTCTTCTGTGGGCTACAATAAAGCTGGCTACCTGAACCCCCTTGGTTCCCCGGCCAAAACCGGCATCCAACCCACATTCCACAGCTATCTCATTGGTCACCTGGGTGCCTCCCCCCAGGAGGAGCAGCCTGTCCCGGATGCCCTTTTCTACACAGAGTTGGTGCAGGCGTTTCATATTCTGGCGGTGCACGTCACCATGGGTGATAATAGTGCTGATGAGCACAGCCTCGGCATCAGTTTCTATGGCTGCATTGACCACCTTATCCAGCGGTACGGAGGTACCCAGGTAGTAGCACTGAATGCCGAACTTTTCGATACCGCCGTGTTTGATATCAATAATTTCCCTCAACCCGACAGAGTGCTCATCTTCGCCGACAGTGGCCGCCACTACCTTGAGCGGCCGGGCCTTGATGGCAGACCTGATTTCATCTTCACTGAGGACAGGGACTTCAGGGGGGATAACCAGGGTCTTGGGGTCCAGGGCAATGTTTAACTTGCCCTTTAACTCGATAAGAGTGCCTTCGGCAGGATGGAGAACCTGTTTATGAATTACTTCGGCCTCCTCCAAACCCATTTTTTTAGCCATCTCCCGGGCCGCAAATTCAGCTACCCTACCTGCGGCCGGAAGAAACATGGTTACTGCTACAATGCCGTCCCCGGCCCATTCTACTTCCGGCCGCAGCAAGTTGTTTCCCCGGAAAGGTGCGGCCTCCTCCAAGCGTTTATGGACATTGTCCTCCTCATCAAGCTCGTCGATGAAGCGGATTTTTTCCGGATTGCATAATGTACAACCGCCTATAACGGAACAAAGTTTATGCGGGCCGGCAGGTATCCGGTTATAGCCAAAATGCTCACACACCGGAGCAAAGTAATCTTCATCCCTGGGTACCACAGTCCCTGCCCCCACCCCACCTTGGGAGCGGCGGCTGATCCCATCGCCATTCCGTTCCGGGTAGTAGCCGGAATCCACAAAGAAACCTGTTTCCACGGCTGCGAAATAACCACCGGTGGCCAGAATTTCCTGGAGGAAGAGGGTAGCCCGCTCTTTAAGTTCCCGGGCCTTTTCCCCAAGGGGCCCTGCCAGTTTTAGTTCCACCATCTCCTGCAAACCGTCCATACCAATGAGCGCCTGCTTAGCTGTGTTTACCGCATGGATGGTGTTATAGTTCCAGGGCACGTTACGGCCTTCGTCAGGGGTAATAGTGCTTTGGATATCAGCGCTGGTCAGGCGGCTTAACAGCAAATTCAGGGTATGGGTTACCGTAACCTCCCGGGTACAGGACTCCATATACTTGGTATTCATCTGAGCCCGCATGCGATAATCCCGGAATAAATCCCGCAAGGCTACGGCATAGGGGAGGTCAAGACGCAGGCAAGGAGCCGGCGGAGCAGACGGGGGTACAGTAGAAAGGCAAATACTTTCCTTGGGCATACCGGCCAAGGTGGAATACATGCAGTTGATAGCATGCTGAACCATCAGTTCAGGCATGACCTTCCAGGCTTCCCGGGCAGTGGCATTGGCATTGTGGGCGCCGTCAATCTGGACCATTTCTGCTGAGGCCATAAGTGTCTTGGCTACTGCAGCATCCACAAACGACCGGTACATGTTGATGTTTCGGTAGAGCACGTTATACTGGGGGTCCTGGTGGGCGCCATTGATTCCTTCTTCGGCAAAGAGTACTGCGACCTCCGGTCCGGCTACTCCGCTGACATAGGAGTGGAGGTTAATGGGGCGCCCCACCTCGTCTTCAATTAAGTCCAGAGCCTTGCGGGTAGCCCGGAGCTGCTTTCTGGTGATGGGCACTCCGCCTACCCCTTCGGGAGTTCCCTCCATAAGCCCGTCGAAATGGCTTTGTCCGGCAGTCCTGATCACCATGATATGGTCAGCCCCGTGCCAGGCGGCCATGCGCATCCGCCTGAGGTCATCCTCAAAACGGCCTGAGGCAATCTCGGCAGTGATTGTACAGTCAGGCTGGGGATCAATGCCCTCAAAATACTTGGCTGCCGGTAGAGGGATACTTTGTTTTAAGGGTTTGGAGGCCTGGTGGTAGGTGAACTGCCCGTAGGTAATTTCCCCGCCCTGAGGCTGCCTGCGCCAGACCCAGCCCTTGCGCCGGGGACGGTAGCGCTCCAGCCCCCGGAGAACGGACTCCACGGACAGCTTTTCCTCCGGGTTTAACGGTGTTTCCATCCCGGAACTCCCATTGCGAGTAATTATGTCCCCGTTGGGAGCAGTTGAACCCGCAGCTAACCTCTGCCCTGCCTCCAAAATGGCGATGTTTTCTGTTCCGGCCAGTCTAAGTACAATATTTCCCGCCCCTTTGCCCAAAAGGCCCCGGTTTACACACTGCTCCACAATCCCCTGGGCTTCCTGGTTGGAAAAACCCATGCGCAGGAGCACTGAGCGCTCAATAGAGGGAGAGGTATGGGTTTTGGCCAGTTCCACCAGGGGTTCCACCACCTGT
>JAJZTU010000125.1 GCA_021848765.1 Bacillota bacterium | reverse complement strand
GCCCCAAACAAAGCAAGAACCAAGGTAATTTCTTCACTGGCATAAGCGACAGATGATAAAGCATCAGAAGCAAATACCGCCAAAGCTTTCCTTTTGGACATAGTTTCATGGGTGAGCTGATTGGTCTTCAACGGGCTTCCCACCAAAAACCGCTTAATAAAACGGAACACAGTATTCCCTCCCCTAATAGTTAGCAAGGGTTTAGTCTACCCAAAAACCCTGAACTAAAAAACAAATCTCAGGGCTATTCCTGAGAAGCTGTTATGGTTCCAAGGCGCAGCAAAAACAATGGGCCATGTAGAAGCCTCCCTTCAACGCTTAC
Organism: Bacillota bacterium; assembly: GCA_021848765.1. Classification (GTDB taxonomy): domain Bacteria; phylum Bacillota; order Carboxydocellales; family JAJZTU01; genus JAJZTU01. Next base: position 8,901 of record JAJZTU010000125.1, on the reverse strand, counting down.
GAGGTTAGCTGACGGATTCGGGTCGAAGAGTAACCCTACCCACGGACACTTTTCCGTGTGATTCACCCCGGATGAGCCACCGCATGGAGGCCAGGTGGAGCCAACTTGCTAATAGTATGCTTTAAGCCAAAGCTCTTATTCACCTGGCGCCGGCGGAAAACCCATGTTGGTTCCCCCGCTTCTTGCGAATTCAGCGTTCTCTATTCAATTGCACTGTTGAATTTCACCTGAAACTATCATACTCCCGCCTGCTGATTTACACAAAATCCAAAGAAGCGCAAAAAAGGATACTTCTGCTTTTCCCTGCCCTCCCGGTCATAGTAACCCCGTCAGGCTCCCTCTCATAGTATTTCTCGCGATCCTGCTTCATTTTTCGGCAAAGCGCTGCCCATTCAACAGAGATGAATACCGGATAACTATTTCTGGCACAATACTTGAGTAGAGCCAGTTATAAGCAGTAAATATCCCTAATAAAAAACACTTTCGAGGAAGCTCTATGAAAAATGGTATGAATTCAAACAGCTTGCCATTCTCCCGGAACGTATGGTTTAAACCCCAACAAAGCACCCCCTGGCTGACGATCTGCCTGGTCTATCTGGTCCACCAGTTTATCGTTTTTAGTTCCGGGTACTTTGGACAAAGTCTTCTGGCCGGCAGAAAGGCCCATTTGGAGCCTGTGGTGACAATACTCAAAGGTTTAACCCGTTGGGACGGCGGGTGGTATTTGCGAATTGCAACTGAAGGTTACACATTTAAATCAGCAGCCTTTTTCCCCTTATATCCTTTGCTGATCAGAACCCTGCAGGGCATGGGCATCGCCCCTGAAACCGGCGCTTTACTAATACCCAATTTGTCGTTTTTTCTCATTCTGGTAGTTTTTTACCGGCTGGTCAGCCTTGACTACGATGATTCGGTAGCGGTGCGTTCTCTTTGGTACCTGGCCCTGTTTCCTACCGCTTTTTACTTCTCGGCCATGTACACCGAGTCCCTGTACCTGCTGCTGGTTTTGCTCACTCTATATTTGGGGAGGACCCGGCAGTGGTTCCTGGCCTCCCTGTGTGGAATGCTGGCCGGCATGTCCAGGAATTTAGGGATTTTCTTGTTAATACCCCTGCTCTACGAATACTGGAGTCAGGAAAACCAGGCTTTTAACAGCCCTTCACTCAAAGCCAAAGTTAAGCTGCTTTGCCTTGCCCTCATACCGGCCGGCTTAGGTATTTACATGCTGTATCTCCGGCAGGTCCTGGGCAATCCTCTGGCTTTTATGGCGGCCCAAAAATTTTGGAAACGAAGCTTTGACTTTCCCTGGAACAGTATCTATGAGGCAATTGTTAATATTTCCGTTGGCAATAACCTGTGGAACCTCCTCTTCACCCTCTATGCCCTGGCATTTCTGGCGCTGGCAGTGAAACTGCTCAGGCCCGGTTACACCATGTATATGTTTTTTGGGTTGGTGGTGCCGCTTACTTCCCCGGCTGTGCATTCACCTTTACTGAGTTTGCCTCGCTTTGTCCTGGTCCTGTTCCCCATTTATATTGTTCTGGCCCTTTTAGTCAAAAGGGAACAGGTCCATTGGGCGTTACTTTGCAGTTCTACAGCATTAATGGTTTATTTGCACATGTTTTTTGCTAACTCCCGTTGGGTTGCCTGATAACCTAATCCTTGAAAGGAGCAGATTATGCTAAGTATTATCATCCCAACCTTCAACGAAAAACATAATGTTTACACAGTCACCGACAGGATTTGCCAGGTGCTGGACGGAGAGGAATTTGAAATCATCTTCGTAGATGACAGCAGTGATGAAACCCCGGAATTTCTGGCCCGGATCAGCAAAGAAAATCCCAGGGTCAGCTATATCCACAGAAACGGTGAAAGGGGCCTGGCCACTGCTGTCACCACAGGATTCCAAGCCTGTAGGGGCAGTATACTCACAGTCATGGATGCCGACCTTCAACACCCTCCGGAGCTGCTCCCCCAGCTGCTGGCTAAAATTAAAACCGGCCATGATCTGGTAGTCCCCAGCCGCTTCATTCCTGGGGGTGATGACGGGGGCTTAAGCCTGCTGCGAAAAATTGTCTCCAGATCAGCCAGGGCTCTGGCCTGGATTGCCCTAAAAAAAGCCCGCCATACCACAGACCCTATGAGTGGCTTTTTTATGTTTAGAAAACACATTATAGATGGCCTGGAATTAAACCCGGTAGGCTGGAAAATCCTCCTGGAGGTATTGGTAAAAGGGAATTACCGCAGTGTGGCAGAAGTGCCTTACCGCTTTCAGCCCCGGGCCGGTGATGAGTCGAAGATGAGCTTCAAAGAACAGTTGAATTACCTCCGCCATCTTTTCAGGTTGGTATGTACAAGCCCGGAGGACAGCCGGTTCTGGAAGTTTTCCCTGGTGGGCCTCAGTGGGGTTTTTGTAAACCTGGCTATCTACACCTTTCTGGTGGGAATGTTCCGGACTAACGTGGTACTTTCCGGTGTGCTTTCCGCTTTTATAGCCATGTTCTCCAACTTTATGCTAAATGATCACTTTACCTGGAAAAACGAAAACTCCCAGCCCTTTTTGGTGAGGCTGGCCAAGTTCTATATTTACTGCAGTATCGGTATTTTCATCAATGCCGCAGTACTGACTGTGTTCTATGAATCTGCAAACTTAAACTATATCCTGGCCAACCTTCTGGGTATTGCTACAGCCACCTTCTGGAACTTTACCTCCAATAACAAGTGGACCTGGGGTACAAACACCGGAGACCTTATCCCTGATGACAACCGGGAAAACTCACTGGGCTAGTAAAAAAGCGGCATGGCCTCTTAAGACCATGCCGTTTGCTTTTACTTCGTGACAGTGTTAGCATTTCGTGCAAAAACTGTTTGGATAATTTCCAGAGCATCCTCATCCATGATTTTCTTACCGTAATCCTCAAGATATGCACTGGTATAATCCACCTTCCGGGCAAATTCACTCAATAGGGTTTTGACTTTTGTAAAGTCCGCTTTACTGAGCCCACTTAGCTCAAAGTATAGGTAGTATTTTTCCTGAAGGTGATAGAGACTGACCAATTGCCCGCTAAATTCTCTCAGGCGAAGTCCGGCATCCACCACAAGGTCAAATGTTTCAAACTCAAAGACCAGGGGTAGCTCACCAGGGGGAAGTAGTTCTAATTTTCTCTGGGGAGCTCGTTTGGTGACCACCATCATCAGCCCATCCTCCCCCCACTGGTAAAATTCCAGGGTGATTGGTGAGCCGTCCAGGAAAAAACCGGTTTCGTCACTAGCCATGCCCATCATCTCCCTGAAAAGCTGTCTGGCCAAAGTCCTGTCTAACCATAAATCCCCCATTTTCAGGTTGCGGGTAGCCAGGTCTTTGCCACTGACGTGGATCATCAATTGTTCCAGATTATTACGCTCAAACCTCATGGTTCACGCCCCCTTCCGGAGAAGCACACGCAATATCTTTCTTTATATTAATTTTAGCGCATTTTTCTGACAAAGGTGAAACTCCAAATATCTGTTCAATTAGGCCCCTGCTACGCTATAGCACTAAATTCCATGATTACTCACCGCCCTGCGCTCTATATCTCCCTATGCCGTCTCACCTTGCGACCGGTATTTTTTTATCCCCAAACGGTTGCAAACCCTAGCAATTTACAGTCAAAGAAGCAGCTTAAAGCATTGAAAGCATATCCCTACATACCCGCAATGTCGTTTAGCATGACCGCCTGATTATCAATGAGGCTTAATTCGCCTCCCCAATGATAGTTAATGCCTAATTCGCTCAATACTTGGTTTACTACGCCCTTTTCACTTAGCAACAAACTGTGCTCACCTTTATAGAGTTCAGGGTCTGCTTTGAGTTTTACCGCTTCTACCCGAACGGTACCGTCACCGTTTACAGGGTCATTTTCAAACCGGAAATTGCCGAATATATCCAATAAAGGCTTGCCATCCTTCCAGGGCTGGCCACTCTTTACAGGTCCCGTTTTTGACGCCAGCCAGATGCCTTTATAAACCTCCAGGCCTGTACCGGCGATGCTGTACACTTTAGCACGCCGGTACAGCTTGTCCAGGTTTTCCGGTCTGTTTAACCAGGCCAGGGTCTTGTTGTCATCCTCAGGGCTTAAGGCTTCATAAACAGTTTTCTCAGGCTGAGTCTGGAACCTGAGCAAAAACTTCCAAGTCGGCAGGAGCACCTTTACTGAAGGAAAATAGCTTCTGATAATCCCCAGCATCTTGGCGCTGTCATAGTCCAGACTTGGTTTGCCTCCGTAGAAATGCTTGTAAAAGTCACTAATGAAGAGCCTGAGCAGGATTTTGTAGGTTAGGTCCTGTCCTACCCCTCCCTGCCAAATGGTATAGGCATTGACCGAACCGTGATTGGGAGTACCCACCATAATCAGCTTGTTAACCCTGGTGTTGTAGGGCTGATAATCCCCTTCCAGCAGCAGCCTGGAAACAATTCCTCCCATGGAGTGGGAGACTAGGTTAAATTTAAGGACAGATTTGGACGATAACTCCCGGAAATAAGGATTAGCTTGCTTGTACTTAGCAAATTTCTCAGCAACCCTGGCTTTGATTTTTGCCCGGACATCCTGATCCATCCTGTTAATAGCAGGAATAAGGTAGTTTTCTACACTGTGCTTGGTCAGGTGTCTCCAGTCATAAGAGGCGAAATAAAGATAATCCTTGTAGCCTGCTTCCTCCAGCGCAGCAAAAAATCCGTCGTAGCCGCCTTTTAAGGGAGTAATGTTGCTTAGGACCTGGTTATATTTTTCTACGTGTTTAAAGTCGGGAGAAACTGAGGCCATTGCCCCATGGAGGAACAGCACAGGCAACGCCTGCAGAGGAAATTTCCGGTTCATGGGCTGGGGGTCCTCAGCATCTACGATTCCGTCACCATCGGAATCCGGCAGGGCAGGATGACTCTGCAGGCGGTAATATTCCCTTCCCAGGATATCAACGACCACCTTTCCCGCCTCAAATCCGTCAGGGACCCCGTCCCCGTCAGTGTCTTTGGTCTTCGGGTCAGTTTTTACGAGTTCACCGGTATAGATCCGCAGCCCGGCGGTTTCAACCTGGTCAGCCAGACCGTCTTCATCAGAGTCAACCGGTTTGGCCGTTTGACCGGCAATGCGCTCAAAGGCGCTGTGAATTTCTGCAGCAGCTTTTAAGGGATAGTACTTGCCTCCGGTGTCTTGGGCAATCCTTTGCAGCAGTTCCCGGTCAGTATCTGCACCCAGCCCCACTGTGAAGACAGTAACCTGCTGTTTTATAGCCTCCTTCAGGATTGCTTCGTCAAAACCGCCGGCTTCATCCTTGCCGTCGGTTACCAGGATTAGATATTTTTTGGTTTGGGCAGGTGCTCCGGCCAACTCTTCTACACCTTTTTTAATTGCCCCGTCAATTATAGTTCCTCCTGCTTCATCCACCCGGTCAACTGCTTTTTCTACATCACTCAGTACCGTGGTCAGCGGTTGCAGCACCCTGGCGCTGTGGTCAAATTCAATAAGGGCGGTCCGGTCCCCCGGCAGTAAACCCCGGACAAAGTTTTTGACTGCCTTTTTTCTCTCCCCGTCAGGGTCATTGCGGGCCATGGTCAGGGAACTGTCAATGACCATGGCCACACTGACATTCCCCTCTGCTGCTCTACACCGGACTTTTTGCAATGGAGCAGCCCAAGCTTTCCGCCACTTCTCCTTATCTACCACCAGGTATTTGCTGAAGTGGGTTGTGGTCCCGTAAACCTTGTTCTTTTTGGGGTCTACCCATTGCTGCTCCAGGGGAACCAAGCTCTGGTTTGCTTCATCCACCCATAGAATCAGCAAGTTCTCACCAGGGGCCCCACCCTGAGCGGCAGGGTCGAAGGAAAATTCCAGGGTGGCAGTGTCAAATTGTGCCTTAACCTCAATGTCCACAGGGTTTCCCACTAAGCCTGGGATATTTGTCAACCCCGGGTCAGCGGAAGGATCGCTGATAGTGGCAGCCTGGGCTAAATCACCTTGGGTGTCTAAAGCAACAGCTACCTGATTGCTGTGCCCTGTTCTCCAGGATACCTGCTGGTGCAGCTTCTCCTGGCCATCAGGAGTTCCATCCCCATCGGTGTCCTGCTTAAGTGGAGACAGCCCGTATTTGACCTCGGCGCCGTCAGAAAGCCCGTCCCGGTCAGTGTCGGGATGCAGGGGATTGGTTTTGTAAGTATTGATCTCTTCTCCGTCAGTGAGGTTGTCGCTGTCTGTATCATCCCGGCCGGGGTCAGTACCGTAGGTTTGCTCCTGAAGATTGTTCACCCCATCTCCGTCCAGGTCCTTCCTCCCGTCAGGAGTCCCATCCCGGCCACTGTCGGGCTTGCGGGGGTCGAGCCCCACCAATATTTCCAACTGGTTGAACAGCCCATCCCGGTCATCATCAGCGTCGGGTTTGGTAACCTTAAACATATCCAGGACTTCCTTCGACAGGGTAGGGCCGTTATACTTCTCTTCCGTTCCACCAAATGCCTTATTAATCAACACAAAGGCCTCGGCCCTACTGGCCCTTCGCTCAGGGCGGAATGTACCGTCAGGGTAGCCGGAAACAGCGCCATGCCGCCGGGCGGAGAGGACGGAGAGGTATGCCCAGTGAGATTTAGGCACATCACTGTATAGCGATTCCGCAGGCAGGGAAGCTTCAGAGTCCTTCCACTCCTTGGCCCTACTGATGATGGTGACCAGTTCAGCCCGGTTTATAGGCCGGTCCGGGCCAAATTTCCCATCCTGATAGCCCCTGGTCAGCCCTGTTTGCTGTGCGGCAAGAATGGATCCCTGAGCCCAGTGACCAACCGTGTCGGTAAAGCCTGCACCATTGGCCGGGGACGGCTGCCTTGGCGTGGGCTGTTTCCCTGCGGGGAAGGACTCCGTTTTGGGGGACAGCCCCAAAACCCTGGCCAGGACAGTAACAAACTCGGCTCTGGTAATAGGGCGCTCGGGCATAATAAACAACTTGCCATTACTATAAATCCCCTTGACGGTTCGGTTGGCTGCAAGCCGGCGAATATCTTTTTCAGCCCAGTGGTTTTTTAGATCAGCAAAATCAGCGCCCTCTGATACAGGTTCATCCCTTCCGGCCTTTGCCTGTAGCGGTATTAGTTCCACTCCCCGGGCTGCCCCCGGAAATATGACCGAATTCAACACTGTTAGCATAATGACGCAACTAACCACAAACCTTCTCCATCTGCGTTTCATGAAACTCTCCTTTTTTACATATTTTGTAAATTACAGTTACTATTCGCCCCCTTCCTGCAAATTCCTTCCATCATTTACAAAATAGTTTCTAATTTTAATTCCCACCAAATCTCTCCCCTGTCACGAAAAAAATTAAGTCCGGCGAAGTAATTTCTACTTCACCGGACTTGAAAAAAGTACTCATGCTATAATAGGCACAGTTTATTTTCCGCAGCCTAATTTTGGCTTAAACCCTCTTCTTCAGCAGCATGGCGCCACCTGCTCCCAACAGGCAGGCCAGAGCCGAGATTCCAAAAGTTGTGGAAAAGCTTTTGGAATAGTCGATGAGCACACCGGACAAGGATGGAGATAACATTTGTCCGGCTCCAAAGAAGATGGTAAGCAGGCCCAAGACAGCCGTAGCCTGTTTCCCTCCGACATAATCACCGGAAGCTGCAGCCATGATAGCCGGGATGCTCCAAATAGTCAAGGCGTAGACGATGGTAGCAAGATAAACAAAAGCATTATTGGAGCCTAGCGCCAGCAAAGCCAGGGAAAATGCCTGGAGGGTGTATACCATGGCCAGTCCCCACTTGCGGCCGACATAATCTGAAACTGTACCCCAGATAAATCCACTGACTATGCTCACCAGCCCGGCAGTCGCCCAAAGTTGGCCGGCTCCTGTAGTGGTAAAGCCCCTTTCGTTTACTAAATAGGAAGCAAAGAAGGTGGTAAAGGTTACGTAGGAAAAACCAAACATAAAGTAAATAAATCCAAGATGCCACAGGATTTTTAACCTGTACATCTCCCCCCACTTAAGAACAGGAGCCCCATTAGACCCGGGAGCTACAACCGGGCCTCCGATTGGCTCAAGGCCCATCTCCTCGGGACTATTCCTGAGAACTATGGCCCCCAACACACCAATGGCCAAAACCACTATTCCTAAATAAAACCAACTTACCCGCCATCCATTATCAGTATAGACCTTCAACAGGTAGGGTACCACAACCCCCGCCATTACCAGGCCGATGCCGCTCCCCGAAACCATAAAACCTGATGCCATTCCCCGCCGGGAAGGCGCAAACCAACGGGCTACCAAACCCATTACCGGCACATTGCTTCCTCCCGCTCCGATTCCGGCCAGCAATTGCCCGGCAAAAGCCAGTCCGAAACCTTTGGCCATACCTGTCATAATCATGGACAACCCTACAACGAACATGGAGACAGTTATCACCAGCCTGGAACCATACCTGGCTGCCAGGAACCCGTTCACCACCGTGCTCCCCAGATACCCGGCAAAAGCCGCAGACACGACAAGACCCAGCTCGCTGTAACTCAAGCCCAATCCTGTTCTCATCGCCGGCAGGATCATGGCCATGGCAAACCGCCCCAGACCTAAGCAGCCGAATACTGTGACGACCCCCGCCAGCAGAATCCAAATCCCGTAATGAATAACCCCGGAGCCAGAGACCGGCGACCTGTTTACAGAGCTTTCCTGCTGAATAACGCCTACCCCAGCCTCATTTGGTCCAAGGGCCGCATCCCGGACGGTTTGTGTTTCCTGTTGCAACATTACCACTTTCCCTTTTTCATGTGTCCTTCCAATTCTGCTTTGACCATTTGCCGGATAAGACGGGCATTTTCCAGGGCCTTGTTGAATAATGCCACACAGGGCGGATCCAGGTTGAGATCGATACCTTCAAGGCTGATT
>JAJZTU010000124.1 GCA_021848765.1 Bacillota bacterium | reverse complement strand
GTTAATGTATTTCTGCAGTCCGGCAAAAACTCTGACTTCTACCTTCACCTTGGCTAACCTCCCTTGCAGTTTCCGGTTAGTTCAATGATACATCAAAATCCCGTTTAGCTGCAAGTCCTTTGGAGCAGCTTAGAAGTTTAAGGTTTGGTCCAACTCATCCCCGCTAATGTCGAAGGCAACATTATGGGGAGGCAAATTCTCCTTGTAGAAGAACTCCGGCAGGCGGTCGTGCTCCTTGGTAAAGCCTGCCCTCTGGTTAAAGGTCCGCTCAACCTTCAGCACATTACTTCCAATTCCCAGAATATCATTTACCGACAGTTCCAGCCCATACTGGGCATTCAGCATGTCAGCAACAGCAGGCAGGCCCTCAGGGTTATCCAATAAGGCAAAAGCTACAAAAAGGCACAGGCCGGAACTATCCACAGCAGCGGTTGCAATCTGGAGATTACGGGACAGTTCAACTTGCCCTTCTTTGTTGAGCGGGTCTACATACCCTCCGGACTTCAGGATATTTGTAGCAATGGCATATCCTGCGGTATGGTCCGCCCCCATGGTACTGGTAGCATAAGTAACCCCAATACCCTTGGCTGATCTGGGATCATAGGCAGGCATATGCTGTCCCTTCACCGCTCCAACCTTGGTAACCCCAAAGGCCTGAGCGGTAAACACTGCTCCCTGTCCAATAATCCGGCCCAGGGGAGTGCCCTGACCAACCTCTTCCAGAGCCTTAATCGCTGCGGCTCCGTCCCCCCAGGGAATAACCCCTGCCTCCATGAGGATACCCAGGGTCCCGCCGGCCTCTATGGTGTCCAAGCCTACATCATTGCAGATATAATTCAGGGTTCCAATCACATCCAGGCTGTCAATCTCACAGTGGGCGCCCAGAGCCCAGGCAGACTCGTACTCAATGGGGGAGCAGACCTTGCCGTCGGGAAGGGGATAAGCATTGGAACAGCGCATTACACAACCGGGGTGACAGGCATGGGTAGCCAGTCCGCCACGTTCTGCGGCCACCTGGGCCAGTTTCTCCCCACCGATTTCATTGGCCTGCTCAAACCTTCCCCGGGAAAAATTCCTGGTGGGTAGAGCACCGGCCTCACTGATAATATTCATCAGCACATTAGTGCCGAACTGGGGAAGGCCTGTTCCACACACCGGGTGGCTGAGCAAAATCTGGCTGAACTTCTGTGCCGCAGCTTTGAAAGCCTCCGGATTATGCAAGGGAACATTAAAGCTTCCCGGGGCATCCACCACAATGGCCTTAATCCCTTTCGAACCCAAAACCGCCCCCAGGCCTCCTCTACCCGCATAGCGGCTGGAGTTGCCTTCAATGTCAGAATTAGCGATCCCGGCATTGGCCATCAGCATTTCCCCGGCAGGGCCAATCGAAACCACTGCAGCTTTGGCTCCATGCTCCTTCCGCAAAATAGCGGTAGTTTCATAGGTACCTTTACCTGCAACATTGTCACCGGCAAGAATCTCTACCGAATCAGGAGTTATTTTAAGCACGGAAAACCCTTTGTCCTGGGGTTTACCTTCAATGATCAGAGCTTTAATCCCCGCATTAGCCAGCTTTTGAGCAGTAATCCCTCCGGCATTGGACTCCTTAATAGTGCCGGTCAAAGGACTCTTTCCACCTACCGAAAGCCGTCCTGATGACGGCGCACTGGTCCCGGACAGCATGCCTGGGGCAAAAACCAGTTTGTTCTGTGGTCCCAGGGGATGACAGGTAGGCTCTACCTCGTCAAGGATGAATTGGGAAGTCAGGGCACGGCCTCCAAGTTTTGCGTACTGCTCCGGTACCTCCTGGATTTGCACTTCCTTTGTGGACATGTTTACCCTTACAAGCTTGGACATAGACTTAACAGCTCCTTTCATTTTTCATTTTTGCGATAGCTTGGTGAAAACAAAAAAGAGGCACTTTTGAAAAAGCACCTCTTCCTTTGCGCAATGGCAGGCCTGAGAATTACTTCCCACACCCTTTGTTTACCGCTTCCCGTAAGGGACCCGGTAAATCGGAAGCTATATTCAGTTCAATTAACAGTTTCTAGCAATATCATAACATGTACTTCCTGAATAGAACAAGACCATTTTATCGACCATTCGAGACAAATTGCCGGAATCTTCTCGAATATTTCCCCTGCATATTCTACCTGTCTCCGGATAATACTATATCTACAAATGTTAGAGGAGGTCTCCCTTAATGACTGCAGATAATGTAATCGTGTACTCAACCCCCACTTGACCCCACTGCACCCATGTGAAGGAGTTTCTTTCACAAAAAGGCGTATCCTACCGGGAATACAATGTGGCCTCTGACACTAAGGCCCGTGATGAAATGTTAGCTAAATCAGGAAAAATGTCCGTACCGACAATTGTAGTCGGCAACCAGGTTGTAGTTGGTTTTGACCGCGCTAAACTGGAACAATTGCTCCATTAAGCGTAACCACATCAGACTTTGGCAAAACGGCCCGTCAGTATAATCTGACGGGCCTTGCATATGTATAAGAATAGTGAGGAAGTAGCGCTAATGTATAAAGAAACAATGAGGAGGTGCGCTAATGACCTCTGATTTAGGAGCAAATAATCTTTCACCGGAGAAGGTGGAAGCTGCCTTGCAATTCTTCCGGCAGCGCTTGCAAGAAAACATCAACTTTCTTAAAGACCTTACCCCTGTCTACTATACTATGGCTCAAGCAGCCAACCAGCTTAATTCCAATGCCTTTGCCCACCGCGGTGAAGTTGATGATGCTGTGGACCGTACTGTCGCGGTAGGTCATCTGCTGGATAAAATAATCAAGCAAACTCAGTTCTTATTGGCTGAATATCAGGCAGTATTAATAGTGGACCAGGCCGCTTTTGCCGTTCAACTGAAAAAGGATGAATTCTAAAAGGAAGCCACTACCTTTTCGGAGCGGAAGTACATATCCGGTATCACCACCGGCGCTTTTTTATCCAAGGACCTGGGCACATCTATAATCCGCTGGTTCCCGGACCCCCGGAATACCAGGTTCAAATCCTTTTCCGCCTCCACAAAAGGACCGTCTACCAGTACATCAACAGCCCTCAGCAATTCCAAAACAGCAGGTTGCTGCTCAGATACTTGAAGTAACTTTTCAAAAGTGAATCCGGTGTAAGCCCAGACATCCAGCCCCTTCTCCCTGGCATAACCGGCCAGCCTGGCAAAAGCAGCGGGCTGAAGGAAAGGCTCTCCCCCGGAAAGGGTAATCCCCTGAGCCAGGAAAGACCGGTCAATCTGGCGAAAGATTTCCTCAATCCCCACCTCAGCTCCCCCTGCAGGATCCTGAGTGTGCGCATTATGACACCCAGGGCAACCATGGGGACATCCCTGACCCCAGATCACTGTCCGGAGCCCCGGCCCATCCACAAGGCTTTCATGAGTTATTCCCGCAATGCGGATTCTCATTTTTTTGACCACCTCTACCTCTCCAATACTCCACAGACCTCGTGTTTCACCCGATGGGAGATTTCCTGCAATTTGGCCTCATTACAGTTAGAGAGTTTACAAAAATATCCGGTAACTCTGCGCACCCGTTCAATGCTGCTCGGCGCATAGTGGGATACCACCTTAACCTTCCCTTCCGGCGTGAGCAGCACATCACTGTCCAGAATCTCCAATCCCTTGGCATTAGCCGCCAGTTTTGCCTTCTCCTTGAAGAAAATAATTTGTTCCGGAGTTAAAACTTGCATGGTTGCCATACAACAAATCACTCCTCTTCGCTGTGTTATTTATGACTGCAATTCCAATTCAAACTCCTCTTCAGCGGAAGACCCGCAAACCGGACATCTGTCTTCATTAATCACCCCAAGGAACCCACAGAGCTTACAGAAATCAATGGGGAAGTTCACTGCCCCGTAGCCTACATCACAAGCCCCCATATGCTTCACAATAGCCTCCAGGGCATCCAGGTTATTCTGGGGTACGCTGGGCATCTCCAGATAGAGAATATGCCCGGCATTTAGATACTTGTGGTACTTGCCCTCAATAGCGGCTTTTTCCTGCATGGAAATCTCCTGCCACACCGGGATGTGACAGCTATTAGTGTAATACTCCCGGTCGGTCACGCCCTCCACTACCCCGAACTCCTTCCGGTCCATCCTGGTAAAGCGCCCGGCCAAGCCTTCCGCAGGAGTTCCCAGCAGGCTGAAATTCAAACGGTATTCCTTGGCATAGGCATCACACTTGGAGCGCATAAAGGCCACAATTTCTTCCCCCAGTCGGTCTGCCTCCTGACTCTCGCCATGGTGTTGGCCCAGCAAAGCCATTAGCGTCTCGGCCAAGCCGATAAACCCGATAGAAAGCGTTCCATGTTTGATTGCTTCCCTGATTTCATCATTAGGCCCCAGCTGATCACTGTCCAGGTAGAGGTTTTGTCCCATCAGGAAAGGCATGTCCCTCACCCGGAGACGGCACTGGACCTCAAAGCGGAAGAGCAGTTGGTCCTTAACCAGGTCAAGCAATTCATCCAGGAGATTAAAGAACTTGGGAATATCCTTATTGGCTTTCAGGGCTACCCGCGGCAAGTTAATTGTGGTAAAGGAAGCATTCCCCCTGCCTTCAGTCACTTCGGGTCCACAGACATTGCTGATAACCCTGGTCCGGCAGCCCATGTAGGCGACCTCTCCCTCTTTCTCCCCGGAGTAGCCTTTATTGAAGGAAGAATCCAAAAAGCTATAGGTGGGAAACATCCTTTTCGAAGTAACTCTCAAGGCCAGCCGGAAGAGGTCATAGTTGGGGTCCCCCGGCTCCATATTGATCCCCTTTTTTAGCTTAAAGATCAGGTTAGGAAAGATGGGGTTTTCGCCTTTGCCCAGACCGGCCTCATAAGCCAGCAGAATATTTTTGGTTATCAAGCGTCCATCCCGGGAGGTATCCGTCCCAAAATTCAGTGAAGAAAAGGGGACCTGGGCACCCGCCCTGGAATGCATAGTATTCAAGTTAAAGATCAAAGCCTCCATGGCCTGGTAGATCTCTTTGTCAACTACCTTTTCCAGTTTCTCATCAGTAACCGAAACTTCCAGTTCATCGATAATTTTGCGCTGCCGCCGGCGTTCTCTCTCTACAAAGGGAGCCAGGTCATAGTCAAAAAAGGCTACCGACTGTCCACCGTGCATATCGTTTTGTGAGGATTGAATGATTACCGCTGTCAGGTTGGCTGCCGACTTGATGCCCTTAGGGCTCCTGATATAGCCGTGCCCGTTGTTGAATCCCGAGAGGAGCAGACGCCCGAGCGGTATTTGCACACAGGTAAGGGTTTTACCGAAAAAGTCCAAATCGTGAATATGTATATCCCCATTGACATGGGCATTGGCATGTTCTTCCGGCATCAATCTGGAAAGATAATACTTTTTACTCCCCGTAGAAGCAATCTGCAGCATCTTAGCCATGGGGCTATGGGTTACATTAGCATTTTCCTTGCTGGTCTCCACCAGAATCTCCGCCACGGTATCCATGAGGTCGGACTGAGCCTCCCGCATCCGGGTCCGCTTGTTCCGGTAAAGTATGTAAGCTTTAGCAGTTTGAGCATGTCCGTTTTCAATAAGCACCTTTTCTACAGCATCCTGCACCACTTCTACCGTGAGTTCGCCCTTGGCGCGGTCCTTCTCCAGTTGCTCAATTACCTGAATGGACAAGCGGTCCGCAATCTCCTCGTTATCCCCGCCTACCGCCCTGGCTGCAGCCATGATAGCATTCTTAATCTTCTCCCTGTTAAAAACGACTGTACGGCCATCCCGTTTCTTAATCGTATAAATCATGCTTTACCGCTTTCACCCTTTCCACCTTTGCCTCCATTGAAAAACTGGCTCAGTTCCTCCATAAATTCATTGACATCTTTAAATTTCCGGTAGACTGAAGCAAAGCGAACATAGGCAATCTCATCAACATGCTTAAGCTTTTCCATTACTAACTCACCGATATAGGAAGAGAGGATTTCCTTCTCATACGAGTGCTTGGCCTGAATCTCCACTTCCTGCACTAACTGGTTTAAGGTGTCCATGGATACCGGGCGCTTTTCTGTGGCCTTCATAATACCCCGCAGCAACTTGTCACGGTCAAAGGCCTCGCGGCTTCCGTTGCTTTTGACCACCAGGAAGGGTCTGTCCTCCATTCGTTCATAGGTAGTAAACCTCCGGCCGCAAGCAGTGCACTCCCGCCGCCGGCGAATACTGGTACCCTCATCAGCAGAGCGGGAATCCAGTACCTTGGTCTCCTCGTGTTCACAAAACGGGCACTTCACCACCCCACCCCCAAGTGAGAAGTCAGAAAATTCGTTACTATATTTAGTATTGTTTTTAATACATTTTCATTCTACACCCCATATATTGTGTCGTCAAAATAAAAAAAGGGGTTGAACAGCATTTTGGGGAAGATTTTGCCATCACACTCACTCGCTTGCCCTCGGACAAGATATTTCATTTTTCGAGAACCAAATTATGGCCAGGTGGTCAAACTTATGTTCGTATTAATATTGTAGCTTAGGTTTGCTGGGCTGTCAAACCATTTTAATCGACATCCATGGAAATAGCGTGGCGGAAATCCCAGGCATGAAAATAGGCAACTCTCAATGTCAGGTCGGACACCGGCCTGCTTTGGCCGAACTCTTTTCGTCTCCGGTCGGACACCTACCCCGGTTGGGCGCTCTTAGTTCCGTACCAAGTCGCTCTAAGCTTGGTCTGCTAATAGAATCGACCAACCCTGCTGATGGGTCGTCCGTGACCCCAGCAGGGTTGCCGGCGTCCGTGCCGGCAAGGTCGATTCTATTGCAGACCTGCGCTAAGAGCGACTAGGGTACTCCACCATGAGCGCCTCAACCAGGGTAGGTATCCGACCTGGGTAAAGTTTGTGGCCATTTTCAGGTAGCGTTACGGCCGGTACGACTAACCACGGTGCACGGAACAAGCCGGCTATGCGACCCGGAAGCAGGAGGGGGCGGGGGAACACCCCGCCTCCTCCCGACCCGGAAGCAAAAGGGCTTTAGGCCTACAACAAGAACGTTGGCAATGCCATTTTCAACGTGGAAAAAGCAAAGAGCAGGATTTCTCCTGCGGGCTTCCCGCCGGATCTATCCTGCTCTTTTTCCGGAGTTACCGGGCCACGTAGTAAACCCGGGCTCCGGCTGTCCTGGCCGCAACTTGAGACCCTTTCGCCGCCTTCGGCCTTTTTTGGGAATGAACAAGTTTGATGTCCTTCCGCCTTTCCGCGGCCTCATAGTTAGCTACCAGTACCTGTTGACCAAGTTCAATCAAACGCTTAACCATGGTACCGCCGATACGGCCACAATCCCTTGAGGTAAGGTCACCGTTGTCGTAGTCGTTCAAGGGGATGCCCAGTTCCCCGGCCACCTCAAACTTGAACTTATTCATGGCTTCGGCAATTTTGGGAGGGTGCTTCTGTCTAGCCACAGGAACTCCTCCTTTCAACTTGGTCTGGTTTTAGTATGGGCTCATAGCGGGAAACTATTCCCCGCGCTCTAATGAAATTCTTCTTTTACCTGTTTTAAGACCTCCTATCACCTGACCAATATCTCCTAGCGTCTAGCCAAATATCTCCTGCCACTCTTCCTTGCTCACCAGTACTTCCCTTGGTTTACTTCCTTCATAGCCGCCGATAAAGCCCTTTTCCTGCATCAAATCTATTAGTCGCGCAGCTCTGGTATATCCGATGCGAAATCTCCTCTGGAGCATAGAAACTGAGGCCTGCCCACATTCAATAATCAGCTTGGTGGCTGCAGGCAGCAGTTCATCCTCGTCTTCTTGCTGCTCGCTGCCAGTCCTGTTGGTATCGGGCCGTAATACACCTTCCAGGTACTCCGGCTTGCCCTGGGACTTCCAGAACCCTACCACCTTTTCCACTTCCTCATCGGAAACAAAAGCCCCTTGTACCCGCACCGACTTTGGTGCACCGATGGGACTAAACAACATATCCCCCCTGCCCAGAAGCTTTTCCGCCCCGGCCATATCCAAAATAGTCCTGGAATCCACCTGAGAGGATACCGCAAAAGCAATCCGGGAAGGGATATTGGCCTTAATAATTCCGGTAATCACATCCACCGAAGGCCGCTGGGTGGCTATCACCAAGTGAATCCCCGCCGCTCTGGCCATCTGAGCTAACCGGCAAATAGCTTCCTCTACTTCCCGCGAGGCTACCATCATCAAGTCGGCTAGTTCATCAATCAGTACTACCACCAGTGGCAGAACATGTCCCTGAGCAGCTTTCTGCAGCTCATTATAACTTTCCAGGTTCTTCACACCGGTCTGGGCAAAGAGATTATACCGGTTTTCCATCTCGGTGACCACCCAGCGCAGGGCTGCAGTCGCCTGTTTGGGATCAGTAATCACCGGGGCAATAAGATGAGGTATTCCATTATAAGTTGACAGTTCCACTATTTTGGGGTCAATCATCAGAAACTTGACCTCATGCGGCCTAGCCTTATACAAAAGGCTGATAATCAGGGAGTTCATGCACACACTCTTCCCCGAACCCGTAGACCCTGCAATCAATAAATGAGGCATGCGGACCAGGTCAGCCACCACCGGCTCCCCGCCGATATCCTTACCCAAAACCACCGACAGCTTAGACCGGGCCTGGGCAAACAGTTTACTCTCCAGTACCTCCCGGAGGGATACTGACACCAACTCCCGGTTAGGCACCTCAATGCCTACTGCTGCCTTACCCGGAATCGGCGCCTCAATGCGCACATCTGCCGCTGCCAAGGCCAAAGCAATATCATCAGCCAAGCTCACAATCCGGCTGACCTTCACCCCTGGCGCCGGCTGCACCTCAAACCGGGTTATGGTGGGACCCTGGGTAAAATCGGTCACTTGGGCCCTTACCCCGAAATTAGCCAAGGTTTCCTCCAGTAGACTGGCCTTTTCCAAAATATCATCAGTAAAGGGCATTAACCCACTCCGCCTGCCTTGGGCCAACAGGGCTATTGCCGGCAGTGATGTTTTTTGCGGCTGAACAGCCAGCTCTACCCCTTTGCCGGTTTTAGCTTCCTGTGGTTGAGCAGCCATTACGGGCAAGGGAGCGTCCGGCAGTACGGGTTGGTTGGCATTATCCTGGCCTAAACCAAACATTTCTGCTGATTGGTTATCAGCCTTCTGATCCAGCACCTCCGGCGGTTGCACTTCTCCCGGTTCCTCATTACCATCCTGGTCCAAACTTAATACTTCAAGCTGTGGCTGATCATCATGGTCAAACTCAGACCATTCATCGGGTTTATTATCTACATCTACCTCTGTGGT
>JAJZTU010000123.1 GCA_021848765.1 Bacillota bacterium | reverse complement strand
ATCTGGTGGTGGCCACTAAAATTGAGTTTGCTGCCAAAATAGTGGTCATGGTAATGGCTATACCTATCATCCTGGCCATTCTGGAGGCCCTGTTGAAATTGATTCCATAAGGTGTGATACGATGAAAAAATTCTGGATGTTCTGGCTGATTTGCCTTGGGACCCTTTTTCTTTGGGCAACCGTGGTCCAAGCTGCCCCTGTTGAGAAAGCACCGGGTACCGCAAATCAAAAAATCCAAAACACTATTGACCTTTCCCAGATTGACCAGTACCTGACCAAAATTGACCGGGAACTGGCCCCCTACATTCCGGACCTAAGCTTAAAAAACTTCCTGGATAACCTGCGCCAGGGCAAGGTAACCCTGGACATCGCAGCGGTGTTTACCGGAATTTTGAAATATCTCTTCAAGGAAGTTATGGCCAATACCCACCTCCTGGGCAAGCTGATTATCCTGGGGGTGATTATGGCGGTGATTCAAAACCTCACTGTTGCCTTCGAAAAAGGGACAGTGAGCAAAGCCGCCCAGGCAGTGGTCTTTTTGGTGGTTATCACCCTGGCCATCGGTTCCCTGACCATTGCCATCAATTTGGGCCGGACAGCGGTTACCGACATGGTCAGCTTCATGCAGGTTCTTTTTCCCATTCTCCTGACTTTGCTGGCTGCTATGGGCGGACTGGCCTCTGCCGCCATTTTTCACCCGGTTATGGTTTTGGTACTGGGACTCTTAAGTACCGTGGTAAAGAACATAATCATTCCCTTAATCTTTTTCTCGGCTATTTTAGGCTTTGTTAACAGTATCTCCGACCGCTTTCAGGTCTCCCGCCTGGCAGGACTGTTCCGTCAGGTAAGCATAACTCTGGTAATGCTGCTGATGACCATTTTTATCGGTGTAATCAGTGTCCAGGGAGTAGCCGGCTCAGTAGCTGACGGGGTCGCCCTGCGGACAGCCAAATTCGCTACCGATGCCTTTATTCCGGTAGTTGGAGGAATGTTTTCCGATGCCGTCGATGCCGTAATTGGCGGGTCCCTGCTGCTAAAAAATGCGGTAGGCCTGGTTGGGGTAATAATTATTTTCGCTCTCTGCGCCCTTCCTTCCCTGAAGATTCTGGCCCTGATCTTTGTCTATAAGCTGGCCGGAGCACTGATGCAGCCCATAGGCGCAGGACAGGTAGCCGACTGCCTGGAACACCTGGAAAAAAGCCTCACCGTCCTCTTCGCCGCAGTTTCGGCAGTAGGTTTAATGTTCTTCTTCGCCGTAACCATTGTGGTAGGAGCAGGCAACATGGCGACAATGCTCAGGTAATTCAGGGACCATGTCTAAGAAAGGAGGACACTTGTGGAAACGCTAAGCGATCTGGTCCGCAGCCTAGCCGTAATAATCATCCTGGCCAGCCTCCTGGAGATGTTCCTACCCTCTAATGATCTAAAGCGATTCGTCCAGGTAATAGTAGGCCTGTTCATTTTGGTCACTATCCTGAACCCTCTCCTTGGGCTGCTCAACAAGGAGTGGACAACAGACCTCCAAGCCTGGACAGTAGAGAGCAAGGGGGTCCCCTTGGAACAAATTCTGGCCAAAGGTGAGCAAATCCGCCAGGACAACCAAACCCAAGCTGTGGAGCAATACCGGCAAAAACTGGCTGCCCAGGTAACCGGATTAGCCAATCTGGTGCCCGGAGTTGAGGTCCGGAATGCCAGGGTTGAAGTCAAGGGGCAGGAAGGACTGCTTGGCAAAGTCGAAAAAATCCAACTAACTGTGGCGCCGGCAGTGCATGATAAACTCCCGGACGGCCGCAACAGTCCCCTGGTCCAGCCGGTGGAAATTGACCTGGGAGGGACAAAGGGTACGGGAGAGCGGGGCTTACGGGTCTCCGGCAATGCGGAAGCTAAACGAAACCGGGCGGAAGCCGCTGCCGTCCCGGACCAGACCGTTAAACAGTTAAGAAATACTCTGGCCAACCTGTATGGGATCCACCCGGAGGCGGTGGAAATCAAGCAAATTAAGGAGGGGAAATCCAGTGTCAGATGAAAAAGTACCGCTGAAAAAGGAGCAACTGGCTAAAATCAGCAAATACCTGGTGTTTGCCGGGGTAGGTGTAGCTCTGTTGGTAATGGCCGGTATCTTTTCACCAAAGGGTGAAGAGGTGCAGGAGGGCAAGACAGCGCCTGAAGCTGCCGAAATCCAAACCGTTCCCACCCTGGGAGATCAAATCACCCATGATGAGACTGCTCTGGAGAAACGGGTTGCTGACATTCTGTCCAAAGTCCACGGTGTTGGCAAGGTCCAGGTTAGGGTCTACCTGGCTTCGACAACTGAACGGCAATTTGCCGTTAATGCCAGCACCAACCACCGGACTACCAGCGAAAAGGACCCCGAGGGGGCTGCCAGGACCATCAGTGAAACCACGGAAGACGGGCAGCTAGTTATGGAACGTGGCGCCAAGAGCGGCGCCGAGGACCCGGTATTGATTAAAGCGGTGAAACCGGAAATTGAAGGGATACTGGTAGTGGCCGAGGGAGCCCAGGATTACCGTACCAAACTGGCCCTGACCAGAACTATCGAGACCTTATTAAACATACCTGCTCATAAAATTAGTGTCCAACCTATGGAGAAGTGAGGTGTAAATGATGAGTAAAAATAAGCATACTTTATGGCTGGTAGCCCTGGCCCTGGGGGTAACCCTTCTCTGGATAAGCTATGACGATGCTATTGTAAGCACCATCCAAAGCATGCGCTACGACCCGGAAAGAGCCCAGGTGAACCAGGCCAAAACCGGCTCGGACAAGGATTTGGCCAAAACTAACGGGCAGGATGTGGCCAAGGGCGGGGATAGATATGCGGCTAAAGAAGCTGAAGATATGGCCAAGGAAAGCGGCCAAAGTGCGGCCAACCCTACTGTAAATGAGCAGAAGTTCAATGACCTCCTGGTGGCGGCCAGTGCGAACAACCCGGCTGATAAATTCTTTGCCGAGTACCGTCTGGAAAGAGACCGGGTCCGCGGACGGCAGGTTGATAACCTGCGGGAAATTGTCAATAACCCTAAGTCGGTTGGGGAAACGGTAAAAGAAGCCCAAAAAAGGCTGTTGTCCCTGAACGAGAACCTGACTAAAGAACTGCTGGTTGAAAATATGCTCAAGGCAAAAAACTATAATGATGCTATCGTCTTTCTTCAGGAGGGGGCTGTCACCGTTATAGTCCAGGCCAAGGAATTGAATCAACAGGATATCGCCAAAATTTCCGACCTGGTTTCACGGACTACAGGCAAGTCCGCCCAGGAAATGGTCATTATCCCAAAAAATTAGTCCACGTGCTTCTCAAGCATCACCAACTAAACAAAATACCCGGGATCAGCCCGGGCATTTTGTACTTAGCGCAGGCAACCTCCTAATAAAGTATACATACCGGTGATATTGTATACTTGGGCTCCATTTATTGCATAGTTGCCCAATTTGTATATAATAGATAAAGAGTGATTTGTTCACTGTGGTGCAATCTATTTTATAGACAGATTTCAAAGGGGGAATCATGGGTGAAGAAGCCAGTGCAGATAACAGATACCACCCTTCGTGACGCGCATCAGAGCCTGTGGGCCACCAGGATGCGAACCGAAGAAATGCTGCCTATTCTGGAGAAAATCGATAATGTGGGCTACCACTCCCTGGAAGTTTGGGGCGGTGCAACCTTTGATGTCTGCCTGCGCTATCTTAACGAAGATCCCTGGGAACGCTTGCGTACTCTCAAAAGGCATGCTAAAAAAACCCCGCTGCAGATGCTGCTCAGGGGCCAGTCCCTGGTAGGCTACCAGCACTACCCTGATGATGTGGTAGAACGGTTTGTGGCTAAAGCCGTGGAAAACGGTATTGATATTATCCGGATTTTTGATGCCCTAAATGATATCAGAAACCTGAAAGTGCCCATTAAAGCGGCTAAGCAGGAAGGGGCTCATGTCCAGGCGGCGGTAGTTTATACTGTCAGTCCGGTCCATACCACGGAGCACTACTTGGAAACCGCCCTGCGTTTAGCTGGGTTGGGTACTGACTCAATCTGCATTAAAGATATGGCCGGTCTCCTGTCTCCTTACCGGGCCTACGAATTGGTCGGCCTGCTTAAAAAGCATACCAACCTGCCGGTCCAAGTGCACAGCCACTATATAGGCGGTATGGCTGTAGGTGTTTACCTTAAGGCTGCCGAAGCAGGCGCTGATGTAATTGACACAGCTTCCGTACCCATGGCCTTTGGAGCCTCACAGCCCCCGGTTGAAACTGTGGTCCGGGCCTTTCAGGATTCCCAGTATGATACCGGCCTGGATATTCACCTGCTCTTTGAAATTGCCCACTACTTCGAAGAACTGCGGAAGAAAAACGGCTATGAGCGGGGGATAACCCGGATTACTGACATGAGAGTGTTTGACCACCAGGTGCCGGGGGGGATGATTTCCAACTTGGTCTCCCAGTTGGAAGAGCAAAAAGCCCTGCACCGCATCCAGGAGGTCCTGGAGGAAATTCCCCGGGTCCGGGAAGACCTGGGCTATCCGCCCCTGGTAACTCCCACCAGTCAGATTGTGGGAACCCAGGCAGTCTTAAATGTGCTTACCGGAGAGCGTTATAAACTGATTCCCGGTGAAGTCCGCAGCTATGTTCAGGGCCAGTACGGGGCGCCGCCTGCAACTATCAATGCTGAACTGGCAGCCAGGATTTTAGGGGATAAAGAGGCAGTTACCTGCCGGCCTGCTGACTTATTAGAGCCCAAAATGGCTAAACTGGAAGATGAAATCCAGGATTTGGCAAAATCCCAGGAGGATGTTCTGTCCTATGCCCTGTTTCCACAGGTTGCCAAGAAATTCTTCGAATTCCGTAAAGAAACCGGGGGAAATGTAAACAATGGGATTATGTCTACCGTTGCCGCTGAGCCAAAAACTCAAAAGCCTGCGGCAGGGGCAGCCCCTAACGGTAAGGCAGATACTGTACAGAAGGAGGATTCAAAAGTGAACCTGAAAGAGGTAAAAGAGCTGATTAAAATGCTTGATGAGACTGATATTAGCGAGCTCACCCTGGAAAGTGAGGGGGTCAAGGTCAGTATTCGCAAGGGAACTAACCTGTTTGCAGCAGCGAATAATGCTGTCCCTGTGGTTGCCAGCGCTCCGGCGGCTTCCCCGGCGGCCCAGGCTGTCCAGGAGGCGGCTAAAGCTACTACCGCACCGTTGCAAACGTTAGCGCCGGTCCGCGGGGAAAATGTGGTGGAAATTACCGCCCCCATGGTAGGTACTTTCTATTCTTCGCCTGCCCCTGATGCTGCACCTTTCGTGAAAAACGGGGATACTGTAACTCCCGGACAGACTGTATGTATTGTAGAAGCCATGAAGCTGATGAATGAAATCGAGGCTGAAGTGACCGGGCGTATCGTGGACATTCTGGTGGAAAACGGGCAGCCGGTAGAGTATGGTCAGCCCCTGTTCCTGGTAGAAAAACACTAGTCCCTCGGAGGTGTACGATGTTCAAAAAGGTGTTAATCGCCAACCGGGGAGAAATCGCCCTCCGGATAATCAGGGCGTGCAAAGAACTGGGAATCAAGACGGTGGCGGTGTATTCAGAAGCAGACCGGAACTCCCTTCACGTGCGTTTTGCCGATGAGGCTATTTGTATCGGTCCTGCGCCGTCTAACCGCAGTTATCTTAACATGACCAATATCATCAGCGCTGCAGGCCTGACCGGGGCGGATGCAATCCACCCAGGATACGGATTTCTGGCTGAAAATGCTAATTTTGCTGAAATATGTGAAAGTTGTAATATTAAGTTCATCGGTCCCCCGGTTTCCGCCATCCAAAGGATGGGGGATAAGGCAGTAGCCAGGGAAACCATGATTAAGGCCGGAGTTCCGGTCGTGCCGGGAACAGAAGGGATTATCTCCACCGAGGAAGAGGCCCTGAAAGTTGCCGGGGAAATTGGCTATCCGGTAATCATCAAGGCCTCTGCAGGTGGCGGAGGCCGGGGGATGCGGATTGCCCAGAGTTCCGCTGATTTAGTTAAGTCCCTCCGTACCGCCCGGGCGGAGGCAGAAGCTGCCTTTGGCAATTCTGCGGTTTACGTGGAAAAGTATGTAGAAGAACCCCGGCACATCGAGTTTCAGATTCTGGCCGACCAGTTTGGCAATGTAATCCATTTGGGCGAGCGGGACTGCTCTGTGCAGCGGCGCAATCAGAAGCTCATTGAGGAAGCCCCCTCTGTGGCGCTCACTCCTGAACTGCGGGCCAGGATGGGGGAAGCAGCAGTAAAGGCTGCCCAGGCAGTAGGTTATACCAGTGCCGGCACTATTGAATTCCTCCTGGATAAGCACTTTAACTTCTATTTCATGGAAATGAATACCAGGATTCAGGTAGAGCACCCGGTCACTGAGCTGGTTACCGGAATTGACCTGATCAAGGCTCAAATTGCTATTGCCGCCGGGGAACCCCTGAAGTTGACCCAGGATCAGGTTAAGATTAACGGTTGGGCCATGGAGTGCCGGATTAATGCCGAAGATCCGGCCAGGAATTTCCTGCCTTCCCCGGGAACCATTACCGCCTATCACCCGCCCGGTGGACCGGGAGTGCGGGTGGACAGCGCTGCTTATGCGGGATATGTTATCCCGCCAAATTATGATTCCATGGTAGGCAAGCTCATCGTCTGGGGTGAGAACCGGGAAGAGGCCATGAACCGTATGGAGCGGGCCCTAAACGAGTTCGTCATTGACGGAATTAAGACCACCATTCCTTTTCACTTAAAGATTCTGGAGAATGCCTTTTTCCGCAGGGGAGAGGTGTACACCAATTTCATCCAGCGGAGATTGCTTCCGGAAGAATAGTCCTGTTTCCGGCACATGCGGGAAGCACATTCGTGGCTCTTGCATGTGCTTTGTTTTTTAAATTTAATAAGTTGGTGGCTTAGCACTCTTTTTTTTATTGTCGAAAATTATCCGTTGTTGTTAGCGTTAGAAATATCTGCTATAATAAAATTGTTAAGACTTGGGAAAGCTATGAAATAATTCATGATTGGGAGGTGCTTTTCCTATGCCGGAGAAAAATCAAATTCTTGAACACAGGGGCGATGGAGGCTCCATTAGAATTGCCGATGAAGTAGTTGGAATTATCGCAGGACTGGCTGCCACTGAGGTCCCGGGTGTAGCCGGGATGAGCGGCGGGCTGGTAAGTGGAGTTGCCGAGATTTTGGGCCGCAAGAACTTTAACAAAGGAGTTAAGGTAGAAGTAGGAGAAAAAGAAGCAGCCGTTGACCTGTACATAATTGTGGAGTACGGTGTGCGTATCCCCGATGTGGCCGGTGAAATCCAGGCCAATGTCAAACGGGCTATTGAATCCATGACCGGGCTTACTGTGGTTGAGGTTAATATCCATGTTCAGGGTGTTGTATTCCCCCAGCCGGAAGTAAAAGAAGAAGAGCACAGAGTAAGATAGTCGCGAGGCAACCTGCAGGTATGATGCATAAGCAGCAGCACAGCAGACAAAAAACCCCCTGAGCCATCAGGGGGTTAACTTCAGGTTAGCCGTGAAAGGAGAAACGTACATGGGTTGGTTCGATCGGGCCTTACTGACAGTATACAGTTTCATCACCGGTTCCCTTTCGGTAGTATTCTTTTTGGTAGTTTTAGGTTGGGAAGCACCGCTTAGAATCTGGGGGACCATGGCTCAGTCCAGCCAGCAGCAGGCTGTGCTCGCAGTTATAATAGCTTTAATTTTCCTCGCCAGCGTAAAGCTGCTGTTATCCAGTTTGCAAAAGCGGGTGGTATCCCATACCATTATTAAGGATACCCCCCTTGGTCAAATTCATATTACTGTAGAAGCTTTAGAGAACTTGGTATTAAAAACCGGATACCAGGTTACCGGGGTTAAGGAACTGAAACCGCGGATAATCATGGGGGACAGTGGCATTTCGGTAATTCTTAAAGCCATTGTATCCAGTGACCTGAATATACCGTCAGTCTCAGACCAACTGCAGCTCAGGATTAAGGATTACCTGGCTGAGGTAGCCGGAATCGAGGTCCGGGGAGTAAAAATCCTGGTGACCAACATTTCGGGAGAAGGCCGGGCCAGGGTAGAGTAGCCGCTAAGCCCGGGGAAGAAAAATCCGAGAAAGAGGTGTAATCATGTGGGGTGAGGTCTTGGCCGTTTTAGTGGATAATCACTGGGGAAAGCTCACCGGAACCCTGGCAGGCTTACTGTTTGGAATTCTAACCGTGACCTTTGGTTTTTTCAAAGCCTTGTTTGTAATTGCCTGCCTTGTTGTAGGCTATATTATAGGTAAACGGGTTGATGAACTGGGTAGTTGGCGTGAACTGGTTTACCGCCTTTGGGGTGACGATAGGTAGTATCAATTTAAGGGGGAAATTATTGTGGCACGTAGGCAAGCCAGGGAGACGGCGTTAAAGAGTTTGTTTCAGGTGGATATAGGGAAGGTTCCTGTAGAGGCTGCCTTTGAAAATGTGGTGAAGGAATTTGAGGTAGAAGAGGGAGCCCGGAAATTTGCCAGGGAACTGGTCTTTGGTACTGTTGACCATCTCAAGCCCATTGATGAGATTATTCGACGGGTGGCAGTCGACTGGAATTTGGAGCGGATGGCCAATGTGGACAGGAATATCCTGCGCCTGGCCCTGTATGAGATTTACTACCGCTCGGACGTACCAAACGCCGTAGCGGTAAATGAAGCTGTGGAAATGGCCAAAATATACAGTACTGAGGAATCGGGCAAGTTTGTCAATGGCATCCTGGGCAAAGTTGTGGGTAATCCTGAGGCGTATAGCCAGCACTAACTAGGCTGAAGAGCTGTCCTGAAGAGCTATCCTGCGGTGGGCAAGAGAAAACTATGAGGTGATTGTAATGCCCCTGATTTTAGGTATTGATACAAGCAATTATACCACTTCTGTGGCCCTGGTAGATGACCGGGGCCATTTGGTCATTCAGGAGAGAAAGCTACTGGATGTAGAAGCAGGGGAACGGGGACTGCAGCAGTCGGCGGCAGTGTTTCAGCACCTGATCAGGCTGCCCGGACTTGTGGAAACGCTTTGGGGCAAAAAGTTGGCTGATAGGGTAGAGCTAATAGCTGTAACTACCCGGCCCAGGCCCCAGGAAGGTTCGTATATGCCGGTGTTTCGGGTGGGAGAAGGCTATGCCAGAACTTTGGCCACAGCCCTGCAAACACCGCTGCTGGAGACTACTCACCAAGAAGGGCATCTCATGGCCGGATTATGGTCCGCAGGAGGTCCGCAGGGTGAGGAGTTTTTGGCAGTGCATCTCTCGGGGGGAACTACTGAACTTCTGAAAGTGA
>JAJZTU010000122.1 GCA_021848765.1 Bacillota bacterium | reverse complement strand
CTACACCAAACAGGCCTAGACCGGCAACGGACATTCCCATGACCGCACCGCCCCGGAAAGCAACACTCAAACCCTTGTCCAGACCCTGGATACAAGCCTGGGTAGTCCGGGCATTAGACTTGGTAGCAATCGTCATACCCACATAACCTGCAAGAGCGGAGAAAACAGCACCTACCAGGAACGCAATTGCCGCCATGTAAGTATGCTTAGAAAAAAATAAAGCCACAAAAATAATAGCGGTAAACGGAATTAGTGTCCTATACTGGCGGTTAAGAAAAGCCATGGCTCCTTCAAAGATAGCCTGTGAAAGTTCCTTCATTCTCTCTGTTCCCTGGTCTTCCTTCAACACACTCATGGCTAAATAAGCCGCAAAAGCCAACCCGAGCAAACTGGCTCCAATGGCACCCCATAGTACAACAGATGTCACTTAAATTCGCCCTCCTCTTCCCTCTTTAACTTACTTTAATAGCGCTAGAATAATTGCGGTCAGCATAAATCCGATGGCTATAAAAGTAGTCAGTTTGTGCAGTAGTTCGTCCAGCCCTTTTTTCTTGCCAAAAAAGGTTTCGGCTCCCCCTGCAATGGCCCCGGAAAGTCCGGCACTCTTTCCAGATTGGAGAAGAACGGTGGCAATTAAACCCAGGGACAATAGTACATGGAATACTGTGATACTACCTTTCAGCACTCTTATCACCTCCTATTCCCATATTAATCCACAGGCTGTAGCTATTATAGCATAGGGTTTTCAAAAAGACAATAAGCATTGTTTACTCTCCGACAAAATTTAGTAAACATTCAGGCAACTATTTAATTAATCCAAAGAAGGGCTAAAGTTAACAGCACTTTTCTTCGATATTATCCCTAGTATATCCAAAAAGGTTTTTGATAAAGTAATTTACAACCGTAAAAGGAGAGGTGGCAATGCGCAAGATCCTTGTGGCCACAGACGGATCCAGACACTCTGACAAAGCCATGAAATCCGTTAAGGACCTGATGAGGCTCAACGCCGATTTAGATGTTACCATTCTTTGTGTAACGGAAATTCCCAATAATCTGTTTAACCTTAACAATCCGGAGATGACCCCTGCCAACTTTGAATTCTCATCAGCCGAAACCGTCAAAAAACTTCTGGCATCCGCTGAGGAATTCTTTAGGATGGACGGTTTTCAGGTCCGGACACTCAGCAAATACGGTCACCCCGCGACAGTAATCTGCGAAGTCGCCCAGTATGAGGGCTTTGACCTCATAGCCGTCGGCAGCAGGGGACTGGGAGCTGTGAAAGGATTATTTATGGGCAGTGTAAGTAGCAAAGTGGCCCACATGGCCACTTGCCCGGTACTTATTGTGAAATAACCGCTATTACCGGCAAATTTTAATGGCAAACTTTGGCTTTAGCCCGCTGGGTGAACCAGCGGTATACGGCCAGGATAAGTAGTAAAGCCACAATAACCAGCGCCAGGTAAAGCGCCCAGGTCTTTCCCCGGCTTAAGTTGTAACCCAGCGAAGTATATAAGAAGGCCCACGGCAACTTTCCCAAAGCTGTTGCTGATGCAAAGGCCGAAAACCTGACCTTGCTTATCCCGGATATTATATTCACCGCTACTGAAGGTACTACCGGAATCAATCTGCTAATTAGGATAGCCAGAAAGCCTTGTTCATTAGTATAACAAAAATTCCAGCCCCGGTTAATCAACCACCGTTCGACACGGGCCTTTCCCAGGTATCTGGCTACAGTGAAGGTAGTACAGGCACCGAGCACCCCACCGCTCCAGATAATGAGCAGGCCCCCTAACACCCCAAAAATAATCCCACCGGCCCCGGCCAGCAGAAAAAAAGGGATTACGGGAATAGCCCCTTGTAAAAAGACCAGTCCAAAGAGTACCAAAGGCGCCCCTACCGGAAAGGAGCGAATATAGCTCACCAGTTGGGGCAATTCCGTTTCTAAGGCCTTTAAATTCAGCAAGTCACCCCGTAAAATCCCCCATCCTGACAAAACTAAGAGCATCACCAACACAGCTACCGCAAATCCATGTTTTTGGCGGACCTTGAATTTCACCTTATCACTCGATTCCATTTGGAATGCCTCCAAATTGCCTAATTAAAAATAGTATTCCCCAAAATAGCCGGTACTATGGTTAAGCGGTACATATACCTTATTAAGCTAGCCTTAACTTCCTATACTCTGTTTAAGATTTTGAATCCTCCCTTTACTCTTCTCCAGAAAGCCTTCCGATGCTTGTAATTCATTCAGGACCTTATTTAAGGTACTACTCTTAGGATCGGGCTCCTGAAGAATTTTTTTTAACTTGGCAATATTTTGCTGTTTCAGGTATAGGCTGGTGGAGAAATCCCCCTTGATCTCTTCCATTTCCCCATTTGCAGGCACCGAATCCAGCTTGTCACGAAGTTGAGTGGTTGCATTTTCAATTTTCACCACTTCTTCAAGAGCCTGCTTCACACTGAGTTCACCATAGCCAAACTTGTTTACGGCGGCTCTGGTAGCTTTGTGCAGTTTTTCTGCTGCCTCCAACAAAGGTGTGACACTGTTCACAAAATTGCTTGCTGTTTGCTTGTCCAGGTCACTCTTTTGCACTGCTGTCGCCGAGTTTTTTTCTACTGAGGCCTTGGAACTGGAACCACAGCCGACAGTACCTACCAGTAACAGTGCAACCAATAATGCTGAACCAATTACTCTAAACCCTTTCCCCATTCTCTGTCCCCCAATCTAAAAGGCTTGGCTTACACTAAAAGCCACAGGTAAGAATCTTCGACAAAAAGTCGAATTTTCCTCCCTGTGGCTTTTCATAGATATCCGGTTTCCAACCCCCTTTGTATTCTTCCTATTCTTCCTGAGTATTCTTGCTGAGCACTCTTCCTGAGTATTCTTGCTACCTACTCCTCATTTTCTTCTTCATTATCCTCCTGATCTTCATAATCTTCTTCATCATCTGCCTCATTTTCATTTCCATCTTCATTTTCTTCTTCGTCTTCATCTTCGTAGTCGTCTCTGTTTAATTCTTCATCGTAGTCCTCATCGTCCTCATTTTCACCTAAGATGCCCGGGGGATAGGCAACAACAATCATCTTTGCTTCCCCGATAATTTCTACCGTAAAAGCGGTTTCCACCCCAAACTTGATGTTTTCCCCGGCGATTTTGGCCAGATTGCATGTGGGTTCAATCCGCTCACAAACCAGCACTTCCTCATCTTTCTCCAGCCGTCCTTCAACTTCACCGAGGGCAATTTGCTCGCTGTAATTAAAGGTTTGCTTGCAGAGGTCTGTCTTGCTGTGATCTTCATAAGAGTACCAAACAGTAACATCATACTTCCCGGTAATTACAACACTGTCGTGGAAAGACTTTGCCGAATAATGGTGATTGCCTACCCAATAACCCAAAATATGTTCGGGCCTGTGATCCGGGCAGAGCTGATGCTCCTTGACAAACCTTTTCTTTCCTTTTGCACAAACGGTTTTGGCGATAATTTCCCTTATTTCGCCTTCATATTCCTGTTGCATAATTGACTTTCCCTCCTTATGTCCTTGAAAAGCTGTTCCAACCTATTCCATCATATGCACTGGGCTATTTATGGGTAACATTTTGCCTAAATTTTTTTCACAGGTAACGGCACAGGTAGGGAAACTTTCTCAGAGACAGGCAGGGGCAGTTTGAAAAAGGAATGAGACAGCATCAATGAAAATGCTGCCTCATCGTCTCATCAAAATTCAAAGTTTTATCAAGTACTTGCTAGGATTTAAGCCACTTTTTAATTCCCCAAACTACCGTATCTTTATTGAGGTCGGCAATAGAAGTTGTCAGAGGAATCTCTTTAGGGCAAGCCTGGACACAGTTTTGGGAGTTACCGCAATCGGTAATACCACCGTCTCCCATAATAGCATCTAATCTTTCCTCCCGGTTCATCTCCCCAGTAGGGTGGGCATTGAATAAACGCACCTGAGAAAGGGCAGCAGGCCCGATAAACTTGGAGGCTGAGTTCACCTGCGGACAGGCTTCCATACAACAACCGCAGGTCATGCACTTGGACAGATGATAAGCCCACTCCTGGACCTTGGAAGCCATGCGGGGACCGGGGCCCAAGTCATAGGTTCCGTCAATGGGAATCCAGGCCTTAACCTTCTTCAGGTTTTCAAACATCTGCTTACGGTCCACCATTAGATCCCTGATAACCGGAAACTTGCTGAGAGCCTGGAGGGTTATGGGCTGCTGAAGCCTATCAATCAGGGCGGTACACGCCTGGCGGGCCTGGCCGTTAATTACCATGGTACAGGCACCGCAAACCTCTTCCAGGCAGTTGCATTCCCAAACCACCGCAGTAGTCTTTTTACCTTCGGCATTGACCGGGTTTTTCTGTATCTCCATTAAAACTGAAATAACGTTCATGTTAGACTTATAAGGAATTTTAAATTCTTCCCAGTAACCTTTATCATTGGGGCTGGGCTGGCGTCTGACTTTCAGCTGAATGAACTCAGGCATGATTAGGACACCTCCTTATCCACGTCATACTTCCGTGGCCTGGGCTTAATCAGAGAAACATCAACCTCTTCATAGCTAAATTGAGGACCGTTGGGAGTAAATTTGGCCTTAGTGGTCTTCATCCAGTTAGGATCATCACGATCAGGGAAGTCAGGTTTATAGTGGGCTCCCCGGCTCTCGTTCCTGTTCAAAGCCCCTAGAGTGATTACCCTGGCCAATTGGAGCATTCCTCCCAGGTGACGGGTAAACTGAGCAGACTGGTTGCTCCAGCGGGCAGTATCATTGATGTTGATTTTCTTGTAGCGCTCCATAAGCTCCAATAGTTTCTCATCCGTCTTCGCGAGCTTGTCATTATAGCGTACCACAGTCACGTTGTCAGTCATCCACTTGCCCATCTCTTCCCAAATCTGATAGGCATTTTCGGTACCGTTCATTTTATAGATATTATCCAGCTTCTCCTGCTGCTCCTGTTGAGCCCGGTCAAAAACAGTGCTGCTTATATCATTGGCCGATTTTTTTAGTCCTTTGATGTACTCTACAGCCTTGGGTCCTACGTACATCCCCGTATAGATCGCGGACAGCAGTGAGTTCGCTCCCAAGCGGTTGGCGCCATGGTACTGATAGTCACATTCCCCTGCTGCAAACAGACCGGGAACGTTGGTCATCTGGTTAAAGTCAACCCAAATTCCACCCATCGAGTAATGAACTCCTGGGAAAATCTTCATCGGGAGTTTTCTGGGGTCATCCCCAACAAACTTTTCGTAGATTTCCAGGATACCACCCAATTTGCGGTCCAGTTCATGGGCGTCAATGTGGGAAAGATCCAGATAAACCATATTTTCCCCGTTAATACCCAGCTTCAAGTCTACACAGACGTGAAAGATTTCCCGGGTGGCGATATCCCGGGGTACCAGGTTCCCATAGGCAGGGTATTTCTCCTCCAGGAAGTACCAGGGTTTACCGTCCTTATAGGTCCAAATCCGGCCACCTTCCCCCCGGGCAGATTCAGACATCAGGCGCAGCTTATCTTCACCGGGAATTGAAGTAGGGTGAATCTGGACAAACTCGCCGTTAGCATAATATACACCTTGTTGGTACACGGCAGCCGCGGCAGAACCGGTGTTGATGGCTGAGTTGGTGCTTTTAGCAAAGATAAGTCCGGGACCACCGGTGGCCAGGATTACCGCATCACCTTTAAAATACTTAATCTCCATTGAAGCCAAATCCTGAGCTACAATCCCCCGGCAAATACCTTCATCATCAATCACTGCCTGAAGAAACTCCCAGTTTTCATACTTTTGAACCAGCCCGGCCACTTCCCAGCTCCTGACCTGCTCATCACAGGCATAGAGCAGTTGTTGACCGGTGGTAGCACCGGCGAAAGCTGTCCGGTGGTGCTTGGTACCACCGAAGCGGCGGAAATCCAGCAAACCCTCAGGGGTCCGGTTAAACATTACACCCATGCGATCCATAAGGTGAATAATACCGGGAGCTGCATCACACATAGCTTTTACCGGAGGTTGATTGGCTAGAAAGTCACCGCCGTAAATAGTATCATCAAAATGTTCCCAAGGAGAGTCCCCTTCCCCCTTAGTGTTCACCGCACCGTTTATCCCCCCCTGGGCACAAACAGAGTGGGAACGTTTCACAGGACACAGGGAAAACAAATCAACTTTATATCCCGCCTCGGCAGCCTTAACAGCAGCCATCAAACCGGCCAAACCGCCGCCTACTACGATAATTCTGTTATCACTCATCAAATTTCACCCCTTAACCGTTAATGAACGCCAGCAGGGCGTTAAGTCCAACAATTGTTAGTACTACGAAAATCCCACTGCACACCAGGCTGGAAATTCGTTGGGCTTTAGGTCCGATGGTGATACCCCAGGAAACCAGGAAACCCCAAATTCCGTTGGCAAAGTGATAGGTGGCCGCTACCAGGCCCACTACATAAAATGCAGCCAAAAAGGGGTTGGCAAGGGACTGGTGCATTGCCCCAAAGCTGACTTCCTGTCCATAAAGCAGAGCGCTTAACCGGGTGATGTAAACATGATAAACTATGAATATAAAAGTAATTAGTCCTGACAACCGCTGAATTAAATAGGACCAGTTCCTGTAATAGCCGTAACGTCCGACATTGCTTTCCCCGAGATAGTAAATCCAGAGTCCGTAAACTCCATGGAACAAAATAGGCAAGAAAATAAATAGGGTTTCAATTAGTAAAAGACCAGGCAGGGACTGAAAAAATTCCACCTTGTCATCGAAGGCTGCCGCCCCCTTTAGAGCAAAAGAATTGGTAAACAGGTGTTCTAACAGGAATAAGCCAACTGGAATAATTCCAAACAGCGAATGAATCTTTCTGACCAAAAAGTGTTTATCCATTCCCAATATCACTCCTTTCAAAACTTTTCTCTCCCTAAAGTTACTACCCTTTTACGATACTACCCTTATCCATCACCACCCTCAATTTTGCACCAATACACTTAATTAGCAAAAACCGTGCCACTTTCAGCACCGGCTGTTTACTATATACTCTAAACACAAACTATTTAACCAAAAAGAAAAAGCAAAATGGCGCCAAAGCGCTGATCATGTCCAGCCCGGTCCCACTAAACCTGCAACTATTTTTAATTATTAGAAACAATCACCCTAAAAACCAGTACATTCCTTTCTATTTTCTATAAATTATAAACAGCCCCTCCCCGGGGCGGAGAGAGGCCGTTGCTAAGTTTGTTGATGGTTTAACTGGCCTTGGTTTTGAGCTGACTGGCTCCGCGCTGAACAGCGCTTGCTGCTTTTTCTTCAACATAAAAAGGAGCTTTGTGCATGAACCAATCATTGAAGAGCAGGGGAATAATCCACCAGAAGAGCCATACCAGGGGTTTATTGGGATGGTGACCTTCCAGTCCGGTGTTCCCCAAGTGGCTGGTCAGGCCAAGAACCGGCTCACTGCTTAAGTAATACACCTTGCCGATAAGCGCAGCAAAAGCAAAGACTCCAACGGTACGGACTATCCAGCCCACTACCGGACCAAACTGTTTGGGCCAGTTATCAAAGTAGTGGTTCCAGAGCAAGAACGGCATCAGGGTGAATCCGGCCAAGTTGGCAGCATTGTAGTACCGCCAGGAAAGGCTGTTAATTCCATCCTTGGCTGCAGCATCCACAGGGCCCCAATACAATTCCATTCCCCAGACGGATAATTTCATGGTAGCCCAAGCCATAATGAAAATACTGACGAAACCAAAGATACCACGCCAGGGCTGGCTCTTCACCAGGTTCCAGGGATTGCCTTCCCAGATGTTAGCGGTAAAGAACAGGTAAATGATAGCCCACTCATAGAAACCAACAACATAGTTTAAATGCGGGGTTCCGTCCAGCACATTCCACCAGGGGAAAGCCGCTACAAAACTCTGCCCGAAAACAACATTACCGAAAAAGGGGAATATTAATAAGCCATAGAAGAAAGCAGTCACAGTGGTGGTCAGTGACCACTCAGCAAAGCCCAGGGCAGGCTGTGACAGTTTCCCGGCAAAGGGCCACTTTTGGAACAGGATAGACCAGAATGCATAAGTAAAGAAACCAATCAGGACCACCATGGTAATAGATGATCCGGCAAACTCATGAGCAATGTCGTAAACATGCTCATGCACTGTTGGGGTCCATTGTCCGCCTGCAACTGCCTTCGCGAAGGCCTTGGGTACGAAACCACCTGACTCGACGGCTTTTTTGACCACTTCCGTCATTGCTTCCGGACTCCAGAAGGGGAACATAAACTTACCGAGGAAATTGTGAAACACTCCGTAAATAATGAAATAAACACCTGCAATGTTGACCGCTGTCATAACCAGCCCCCTGGTCAGAGGCTTTAGGTTTTGGAAGGGCCAGTCACCAAATATGATGTGCTGCCACAGTCCAAAAAGAATCATCCAGGCCAGGAAAACTAAAAAAGGATGCTCATAAAGTTTAAAAATTCCTTTCGGGCTGGCAAAAACATACCAACATACCCAGGCCACAGCAGTAAAAACAATTAGCGAAATGATTCCGGTTAGTGGCTGGCCCCAACGGGGGATAATTTTATGATCACCCGACATACATTTACCTCCTCGTACTAAAAGATCTTCTCTCCCTAATTTCGTCTTCAACAGTTGATTTTTTTGATGTTCAACCGTTGATTTTTCTCTCTTGAGCAATGGCTTGGAAAATATTCCCTCTCCCAAGTAGCGGATTTCGCGTTGCCAATAGTCGTTTTTTGCCATCAAATGGTTTCTGCGCCAGCCCTCACCCCCTCGATTATTCATATCGCCGTTAGTCTCTTCATTCGTGCCAATCAACTTAATTTATTGGTCATTCATTCCTAATTCAAAAAGACTAACAGCAATGGTCGCTCTTCCCAAAAACCACTGTTTCCGGAAAGGCTCACTACTGTTAATTGTAGTTTACTGCTTCCTAATCTTCATTATTTTTTCGCCAATGGTAGTTTTTTAGGTTTAATCTGTAGTTATTTCATCTTAAGCGGTGAGTTGTTATTCAGCTAGGATGCTGTTCTTTCTCTATCCAACTCATGTGTCACCTTTTTTTGACATTCCATCGGTTTATTGACCGAAAGCCTTTGTAACCTACGCAAAAAAGCCGGGGATTCCCGGCTTTCTATGTACAAGGTGGATCAAGTTGGAAGTGGCAGAATCTCTTGGCATCCAACACCTCTCATCTTTTCTCGAATGCAAAAAAACTCATGGAGTATTCCACGAGCTTAGTAATA
Organism: Bacillota bacterium; assembly: GCA_021848765.1. Lineage (GTDB taxonomy): Bacteria > Bacillota > Carboxydocellales > JAJZTU01 > JAJZTU01. The sequence goes on along the minus strand of JAJZTU010000122.1, from coordinate 66 downwards.
TCTAGCATACATTGAAAGTGTGAATGGTGAGCCATGCTGGACTCGAACCACCTTGTACATAGAAAT